>CAZQFD010000145.1:0-3194 GCA_964592535.1 uncultured Lachnospiraceae bacterium
TGAGCCTTCGTATCATCACCGATCACACCAAATCATGTACTTTTATGATCTCGGACGGAGTCATGCCCTCTAATGAAGGCAGAGGCTATGTACTGAGGCGTCTCATCAGGCGCGCCGTAAGACACGGGAGGAAACTCGGCATCACTCACAACTTCATGAAGGATATGGCTAAAAATGTCATCGTCCATAACTGTGACGGCTATCCCGAGCTTAGAGAGAAGGAGGCTATGATACTCAATGTCATAGACCGCGAGGAAGATAAGTTCAACAGGACTATCGATTCAGGTCTACAGATATTGGATGAGATGATCGAAAAACACGATATGAAGCTCGGAGATATGCTCCCGGGTGAGGAGGCGTTCAGGCTTTATGATACCTACGGCTTCCCGGTGGATCTCACCGTAGAGATGTTGATGGAAAGAGGTCTTAGCATGGATAGAGAGGCCTTCGACCGATTCATGAACGAGCAGCGCGAAAAGGCGAGGAACGCGAGGAAACATTCTAACTATATGGGCGCGGATGCCACGGTCTACGATGAGATAGACACCCATATAACGACCGAATTCGTGGGATATGACGACCTCGAGGCGGAGTCGGAGATAAGCGTCCTCACTACGGAGGATGAGATCGTGGAGGCCCTTACCGAAGGCGAATACGGTACTATCATCACGAAACTCTCGCCCTTCTATGCTACCATGGGCGGACAGGTAGGAGATGCCGGTATCATAGAAAATGATGAAGGGATCTTTGAAGTGAAAGAAGCCATCCATCTAAAGGGCGGCAAGATAGGCCATGTGGGTGTGATGAAGAGAGGTATGCTCGATAGAGGAGCTAAGGTAAAGCTCATCGTGGATGAACGCAAGAGAGAGCGTACTGCGGAGAACCATTCGGCTACCCATCTCCTGCATAAGGCTTTGCGTACTGTGCTGGGTGAGCATGTAGAGCAGTCGGGAGCGATGTATGATGAGAATAGGATAAGGTTCGACTTTACACATTTCGCGCCAATGACTCCCGCGGAGATAAAGGATGTCGAGGATATGATCAATGCCGAGATAAAGGCGGATCTTCCGATAGTCACAGAGATAACGGATATAGATTCCGCCAGAAAGAGCGGCGCAATCGCGCTCTTCGGAGAGAAATACGGCGATGAGGTGAGAGTCGTAAGGATAGGAGATTTCTCGTCAGAGCTATGCGGGGGCACGCATGTAGGCCATACGGGAAAGATAGGATATTTCAAGATAGTGAGCGAGAGCGGCATAGCGGCTGGAGTGAGACGTATAGAGGCACTCACCGGAGACAGCCTGATCGAGCACTATGAAAATGAAGAGAAGCTCCTGCTCGCGATGGCGGACATCTTTAAGACTCCTATCTCGGAGATAAGACAGAAGATAGAACTCACATTGAACCATATCAGAGAGCTGACAAAGGAAAATGAAGGATTAAAGCTTAAGCTCGCGAGCGCGTCGCTCTCTTCAGCGGGCGATGAAGCGCTGGATATGGATGGGATAAAGTTGCTCATAAAAGAGGTGGAAGCCCCCGATACGGCGGCTCTAAGGAGTCTGGGCGACAGGCTTAAGGACAGCCTCGGAGACAGTGTGGTGATCCTATCCTCCGCAGACGGATCCGGAAAGCTCAGCCTGATGGCTACGGCCACAGACGGGGCGGTGGCAAAAGGCATAAACTGCGGTGCTGTCATAAAGGCCATAGCGCCTGTAGTCGGCGGAAAGGGCGGCGGACGCCCCAATATGGCGCAGGCGGGAGGCACCATCCCCGAAAAGACGGCGGAGGCCATGGAGCTTGCGGAAAAGATCGTGAAAGAACAGCTTGCGGCTAAAGGCTGATAAAGAGACGGAGGAAAAAGTAGGCGGCATCGCATGACCTATCTTTAGGATATATGATACGTATAAATCAGATAAAGCTATCGATATTCGAGGTGGGAAACGACAAAGAAAAAGAAGGGTCTATGCTGAGACGCCGCGCGGCCGAGCTTTTACATACCGATCCCGATAAGATAAGGAAGCTGAGACTTATAAGACGTTCCGTAGACGCAAGGGATAAGGAGGATATTCATTTTTCCTATACGGTGAGCGTGAAGCTCTCTGACAGTGTGGCAGGCGGAAAGAAGGAGAGCGAAAGAAGATATATCGAGAAGCTCCGTGACCGAAATATCACATCGGATAGCCATATCCCTATCACGATACCTGATCTTTCCGAAAAGGTATCGGATAAGTTATACGCTTATAAAAGACCTGTCGTAGTAGGCTTTGGTCCCTGCGGCATATTCGCATCCCTATTGCTTGCGAGAGCGGGCCTAAGGCCCATAGTCATTGAACGAGGAAGCTCGGTAAGAGAGCGGACAGAAAAGGTAGAGGCCTTTCTAAGGGGCGGACGTCTGGATCCCGATACCAATATGCAGTTTGGAGAAGGAGGCGCCGGAGCTTTTTCTGACGGGAAACTTACGACTTCTATAAAGGGACGCAATGACTATGTGCGCTTTGTGCTGGAGATATTCGCGGAGCACGGCGCGCCGAAAGAGATCCTCTATGAGCAAAAGCCCCATGTGGGGACAGATATACTCACGGATGTAGTGCGTTCAGTAAGAGAGGAGATAAAGACACTGGGAGGCGACGTCCTCTTTGACATGAGGCTCATAGATCTTGGATACACCGTCACAGACGACGGCCGAAAGCAGATAGACCATATCATCGTAAAGGATCTCGAAAGACCAAGACGGTCATATCCGAAAGAACTGATATCTCTGGGGGATAGTCTCTATAGGATAGACACGGATAAGCTCCTGCTCGCGATAGGACATAGCGCGCGCGAGACTTACAGGCTCCTCTATGAGAAGGGCCTCGATATGGCGGCTAAAAGCTTCGCTGTGGGAGTAAGGGTGCAGCACCCCCAAAAACTGATAGATGAAGCTCTCTACGGAAGAGAAGCGTTGGAAGAAAAGACGGCCATCCTCGGGCCGTCCTCTTATAAGCTCACACATAAGTGTGCCGACGGACGAGGGGTATATAGCTTCTGTATGTGTCCGGGAGGCTGGGTTGTCAACGCTTCCTCTGAGGAAGGTTGTCTCGCAGTCAACGGGATGAGTTATCATGACCGGGACGGGGAGAACGCAAACAGTGCGGTGATCGTTACGGTATCTCCGAAAGATTATGGAACGGGCGGACCTCTCGCCGGTGTTT
>CAZQFD010000146.1:0-3174 GCA_964592535.1 uncultured Lachnospiraceae bacterium
CTCGCTTGCCTCCGCGTAGGCCCCGTCTAGCCTCTTTCCGCTCGAGTCGGATTTAAACTCGGCCTCGTCCTTTGAAGAGTTTAGGTTCTTCTTGAGTGATCCGCTCTTGGTCACGAGATAGGTCTCGCCGTTCACGGTATAGTAAGCATAGCTCCCGTCTATGGCCCTCTGAAGTATGCCCCTGTAGTAGAGCTTGCTGTCTTTTACTCCGGTATATCCGTAACCCGAGCTGTCGAAATAGCAGCTGTAGCTCGTGCCCTCCGCGTCAGTCACCGTCTTCGAGCCTGTGCCCTGCAGGCAACACTCCTGCTCCGTACCGAAGTACATACTGGTGATCGTGCCGTTAGAACGCTGTACCTTGCGAAGTCCGTAGACAGGATTTCCATATTCGTCAAAGAGATAGGTCCTCGTCGTGCCGTCCTTCTGGAGCCTCTTGAGCGATACCTCCAATATCTCCTCTCCGTCCGTCCCTACATCATTGCCGTAGTAGGGCTGTCCCTTCGAATCGAAATAATACCATCTGACCTCGCTCAGGTTCCCTTCTTCACCAGGCGCATAAGTCGAGAGCCATCCCTGATGAGCCGCTCCGTAGGTACCTATGGACTCGTTGTCATTATAATATCTATAGCCCGCTATCTCGGGCGAGGCGCTGTCATCTACCTGCACCCAACCGACCTGCATCCTTCCCGCGTAGTCAAAGGCATAGCGTTCATCATTTATGGTCTGCACCTTATACTCCCCATAGGAATCGGATCTCACGGCCTTGCCGTTCGAGAGAAAGTAGAACCAATACTTTCCGTCGTCGCTGTAGGAACCGTCTGTATCGTCGTCATAGACATATTCGCTATCGGGCTCTATGTATCTCCAAGTAGCCGTCACCATACGCCCACCCGAATCGGGGTCGCAATAATAGAGGTCTCCGTCATCATCTACCCAGCCCGTCATCATCGTGCCATCATAGTCGAAATAGTACCAGAGACCGTTTATCTGTCTGGAGCGTCCACTGACCATCTTGCCGTTACTATCAAAGTAATACCACTCTCCGTCTATCTGGCGCCATCCGTTCGTCACCATCTTGCCGTCCTCGTCTACATAGCGTTCGCCGTCCACGAAGGTGGAAGTGAGCATATAGCCGTCACCGCCCAGATAATAATAATCGCTGCCCGACAGTCTCCAGTCGTAAATGACCTTGCTACCGTTTTCATAGTAGGCCCAGCGTCCGTTTTCCTGAGTCCATCCGTCCGCGAAAGCGGCCATCACCATAAGCCCGGAAAAAACTGCGGCAAACAAGAAAGTTTTCAGCGTCCTTTTCATAAGAAACCACCTCAAAGGTGCATAGTACTCACAATTTTTTTCTATAAATGAAGTATACCAACAACAAACTTCATTAACAATGAATTATTGATTTCGAATTGTTTACGAAAATCTTATTCCCGTGTTATCATTGGCGACAGGGTCGTAACGGGCCGCTCCACCAAAAAGCTGCGGGACATAACGACCGAGAGCCCACTTTTCTCGCTGTCGCTCTATGCGCAGAGATCCTGCGAGGGATCTGGCTCCCTGAGATCAAATAACGATAACGATCGGAGGCTCATCATGCTCATCGCTGACAGATGGAAGGATCATAAGGTGTTAGACGCTTCATCGGGTGAAAAGCTCGAAGAGGTGGGAGGGTATCTGCTCATAAGGCCCGACCCGCAGGTGATATGGAAAACGGAAAAAAGACACCCGGGCTGGGATCATCCGAATGCCCATTATCACCGTTCCACAAAAGGAGGCGGGACCTGGGAGTTCTTCAACCTTCCCGAGCAGTGGCAGATAAGTTATACTCTCCCCGAGATACATGATCCCTTAAAGTTCAATATAAAGCCCTTCGCTTTTAAGCATACAGGCGTATTCCCCGAGCAGGCAGTAAACTGGGACCGTTGCTCTAAGCTGATCCGCGACAGGATCAATGCTACAGGGAAAGAGCCTCGGGTGTTGAACCTTTTCGCCTATACGGGCGGAGCCACACTCGCGGCCGCAGCCTCAGGCGCGCGGCTCGTCCATGTGGACTCCTCTAAGGGTATGGTAAGCTGGGCTAAGGAGAACGCCGCGGCCTCAGGCCTCTCGGACGCGCCCATAAGGTATCTCGTGGATGACTGCACTAAATTCGTGCAGAGGGAGCTTCGACGCGGCAACAGATATGAGGCGATCATCATGGATCCACCCTCTTACGGAAGAGGCCCTAAAGGGGAGATATGGAAGATGGAGGACGATATATATGGCTTTATAGAGCTGTGCGAGCGTCTCCTCTCCGACGAGCCGCTCTTCTTTCTGATAAACTCCTATACTACGGGGCTTCAGGCGGGAGTCCTCACATGTATGCTGAAAACGCTCATCGAAAAAAAACACGGCGGCCGTGCAAAGTCCGATGAGATAGGGCTGCCAATAGGCGACAGCGATCTAGTGCTCCCCTGCGGCGCGGCAGGACTTTGGATAGCCTGATACGGTCCCGATCGATCATCAGTCCAAAGGGATGTTATAAAGCTTATGGGCATTTACCCATGTAGTCTCTTCGACCTCTTCTTCAGTCACGCCTTTTATCTGCGCGATCTTTGCCCGTACGAGAGGCAGATAGAGAGAGGAATTCCTCTCATAGCGGTGAGGCGCAGGAGCCAGATAAGGACAGTCCGTCTCGAGGACTATGCTCTCGAGCGGGACATGCTCCAGCACCTTTGAGAGTTTTCGCTGTCCCTCATAGGTGACCACACCGCCGAAGCCCAGATAATAGCCCATAGCTACATATTCTCTTGCGGCTTCACTGGCGTAGGAATAGCAATGCATGACCACTCGCGAGATGCCCTCATCATAAGCCTTCCTCATAATCTCCAAGGTATCGGCGGAGGCGTTTCGGGAGTGGACGATGACGGGAAGCTTTAAAGCTTTCGCGAGCATGAGCTGCTCCCAAAACCATTTTTTCTGGGTGTCCTTATCCACCTTATCCTCATAAACTCCAAAACCATGGTAGTCGAGGCCTATCTCGCCTATAGCCACGACCTTTTCACAGGCAGCAAGCGCTCTGAGCTCTTCTATCCAGCGCTCCTCCATGTCGCCGCAGTCATCGGGATGTACACCGACAGCGGCATAGAAGAGGTCGTATCTTTCCGCCAGCTCTACGCTACAACGGGAGCC
>CAZQFD010000147.1:0-3147 GCA_964592535.1 uncultured Lachnospiraceae bacterium
AATACCTTAAGATCATAGTATTCACATATCCTTTCATAGCTATCAGTAACGTGTTCGTCTTTATGCTGAGGGCCGTGAACCGCGTGAGAGAGCCGATCGTCACGTCCCTGACAGCCATATTGACAAATGTATTCTTCAACTGGGTGTTCATCTTCGGAAATCTGGGTGCACCGGAGCTCGGGGTGAGAGGTGCCGCCATAGCGACGCTCATAGCCCGTATAGTGGAACTCGCACTGCTTTCCTTTATACTCTTTAAGAAGGGGTCTATATTCAGAGGCGGGATCCATGAGCTTTTCGGCTGGAACACGCGCTTCCTTCGGAGCTTTGCTAAGAACTGTATACCTGTCATTTTGAACGAGTTCACTTGGGGCCTCGGAACCACGATCTATTCCGTGGCTTACGGGCACATGGGTGACGATGCGGTGGCGGCCATGACCATAGCCACTACGATAGAGGATCTCATATTCGTGTTCTGGGCGGGGCTCTCATCGGCCACGGCCGTCATACTGGGCCATGAGCTGGGAGCCGGGAACCTGGAGAAGGCAAGGGACTATTCGGTCAAATTCTTCACCTTCTCCGCGGTCATGACGATCCTGGGGATGATACTTACCTATCTGATCCGAGGACCGATCATATCGCTCTATTCGATAGAGCCTAACGTGGCGAGTGACGTGAGCCGTTGCCTGCTGGTATTCATCTTGGGTATGCCGTTTAAGATGTTCAACAACATACTCATAGTCGGTGTGCTGCGCTCTGGAGGCGACACGAAGGCCAGCCTCATATTGGACGCCGCCGGAGTATGGCTGATAGGCGTTCCTGCGGCGTTTCTGGGGGCGCTGGTGCTGAAAGTGCCGATCTACATAGTCTATGCTATGATACTTTCTGAAAACGTGGTGAAGTGTATATTCGGAGCGATAAGGTACCTTCAGGGAAAATGGATAAGGAATCTAAATATCATATAAAAAGGAAAGCCGACCCGATATGAGGGGCACGGAATACACGCCGCCTTTGCTTACAGATCTTTTTATGAATCTTACGGGATTTATAATAATTTTATTTGTAGACCAATGTTTTTAATGATAGAATGATTAAGTAGGATCGGAGGATACGATGTCAGGACATTCCAAATTCGCGAATATCAGAGCCATGAAAGAGAAGAACGATGCCGCGAGAGGTAAGGCGTATACCATCATAGGCAGGGAGATCGCCATAGCGGTGAAAGAGGGCGGCCCCGATCCCAACAACAACTATAAGCTTAAATTCGTGATACAAAAGGCCAAGGCTGCGAATATGCCGAATGACACCATCGAGAGAGGTATCAGGAAGGCTGCCGGAGGCGGCGAGGGTGAGAATTATCAGCAGCTCCGTTATGAAGGTTACGGCGTGAATGGAGTCGCTATCATCATAGACGCGCTCACGGACAACAAGAACCGCACCGCGGCCAATATAAAGTCGGCGTTCTCAAAGGGACAGGGCTCCATGGGGAGTCAAGGCTCCGTCTCTTATATGTTCGACCGTAAGGGACAGATCATAGTGGATAAGGAGGAGTACGAGGGTAGCGCGGACGATCTCATGATGGCGGCATTGGACGCGGGAGCGGAGGATCTTAAGGAAGAGGACGACAGCTTTGAGATCCTCACAGATCCTGACGAATTTGACAAGGTACGGATGGCCTTAGATAAGGCCGGAGTTCCCATCGCCGAGGCCGAGGTGGCCATGATACCTCAGGTCATGGTCTCTGTGACGGATGAACAGGCCGTAAAGGACTTAAGACGCACGCTCGATCTGCTCGACGCGGATGACGATGTACAGCAGTATTATACGAACTGGCAGGAAGAGAACGACTGAGCATAAGAGGTCGCTTATAAGGGGCCCGAGAGGTCTTCGGGCGGAAAGGAAAGGTCAGCATAATGGGTAGAGGAGGACGAAGTGGAGGGCGAAGCGGAGGCGGTGGCTCAAGAGGCTTTTCGAGAGGCGGCTCGTCCTCACGTGGCTTTTCTTCACATAGATCCTCGGGTGGTATACGAAGCGGCGGATCTGGGAGAAACTCTTCTTTCGGAGGCTCTCGCGTATCCGGACGTGGACCGGCCTCCAGAGGAGCCGAAAGACCCCCGAAGGCCCCCAGGCCCGCGGGAAGCGGGCTATCCTCGTGGTTTCTTCCGTGGCTCATACTGGGGAGCAGGAGGAATACCACGACCGTAGTCATAAATGATGGCACGAAGGGGGCCGAGAGCAGTGTAAGCAGCGCTCATACAGCGCCTCTCGACGACGGAAATAAAAAAAAGGGACTTCCGAAGTGGTTCCGTTCCTTATCGCTAGCGCTCCTTGTGATCTGGGCGGTGCTCTTCATAAGCGTCCTGATCACGCCTAAGAAGGAGACGAGGGAGAAACTCTCGGCTTCGGCCATAGAGCTGAGCGGCGAGTGGTATGACGATGAGCTCGGTTGGATAAGCAGCGGCTCTACGCTCATTTCGGGGCTTCAAAGCTTTTATGAGGATACGGGCATACAGCCCTATCTCCTCATCTGCGAGGAGATGAACGGAAGGTCGGAGGATCTCACCGACGAGGAAGCTGAGAGCTACCTTGAGGCTCTCTACGATTCGTTGTTTAGCGATGAGGCCCATCTCATATATGCCTTCATGGAATATGAGGTAGGATATGGCTATACCGAGTACAGGACTTATATATATACCGGCTCTCAGGCGCGGCTCGTCATGGACGAGGACGCCATGGAGACGATGTACGAGATCACGGACAGGCTGTATTATGACAGCTCCCTGAGCGACGACGAGTTCTTCTCCGAGATATTCAATGAGACCCCAAAAGAGATCATGAAGAGAGAGGGCCATGCAAAACAGATAGTGCTCGTGGCTATCCCCGTGATCCTGATAGCGATATTCCTGATCCTAAAGAAAAAGGAGAGGGACGAGGAGCATAAGCGCAGACTTAGGGAGATCCTTGAGACACCTATAGGGGAGGATCCTGAGGAGGCGGAGCTTAAGGAGAAATATAAGGACGCCGAATAAGGCCTTATGAGGAAACGGGTGAAAGACCCAGCGGGCCGTTGTCTCGCTGAAAAGAATATTTTATATAAGGAGGGATCTGATGGCAAGTATTTTTGAGAGGATGGCTATGATAGCCAAGTCA
>CAZQFD010000148.1:0-3085 GCA_964592535.1 uncultured Lachnospiraceae bacterium
AGTTTATCTTGCCCCTCCTATATCTACACAAGGAGGTCTTTTTTATGTCATTATTCAATGAGGACGGCGGTCTCACCGTCATCGGCCACGCCACCTTCGCGGCGGCGATCATCGTACTCCTGCTATGCGCCTTCGGAGTCCTTAAGAACAAGCTTTCCAAGGACGCGAACGCGAAGGGGCCTTTGGCTAAGCGGCTCACCTTTTGCGGTATGTGCATAGCACTCGCCGCCGCAACGAGCATGATAAAGGTGTTCGAATTTCCTTACGGCGGATCTATCACGCTTTGCAGTATGCTCTTCGCCACGCTCCCCGGCTGGATGTACGGGCTGTCTACAGGACTCATCTGCGGGCTGATCTACGGCCTTTTACAGTTCATACTGGGCCCTTATTTCCTCACCGTCCCGCAGTTTTTATTCGACTATATATTCGCGTTCATGATAATGGGCGTCTCGGGTCTTTTTTGCAACGCCAAAAACGGGCTCCTCGCGGGTTATATCGCCGCCTGCATAGGCAGATGGATAATGGCCACCATAGCCGGGCTCGTCTGGGTGTCCTTAGGAAGCACGGTCTGGGACGGCTGGGCGCCTCTCCCTTATTCCATGGCCTATAACATCATCTACATCGGGGCCGAGGCCGTGTTCACCGCGATAATAATAAGCATACCCGCGGTAAGATCGGCGCTCATGCGCGTAAAAAAAGGAGCCACGAGATAAGACGCGGCTCCGCTTATGAGGGGCAGTGCGCTTAGTAAGCCTCTAACGATCAAGGCGCCGCTCCTTCGCCGCCTTCCGAGGGCTCGCTTATGGCGAGGCGGTAGCCGAAGCCCCAGACAGATTCTATGGCGACATTGCTCCGGTACTTCTTAAGCTTTTTCCTGAGCCTTTTTACGAGATCCTCGGCCACATGAGTGAGTAGGTAACGGTCATCCGTTTTCCAGATGGCCTTCAGAAGCTCTTCCTTGCTGACCGCGCTGTCCTTCTTTATCATATAAGTCAGGAACTCGAACTCGTTAGGGGTCAGGTTCACCGACGTGTCGCCGATATGCGCGCTGTGCTCATTCTCAGAAAGATATATGTCCCCAAATCGGAGCGTCCCCGAGGGAGCGTCCTTCCCGTATGACTCACTCCGTCTTATCATCGCCTTGATATAGGCCACCAGCTCGACCGGCATCATATTTTTATCTATACAGATGTCCACGCCGAGAGACAGGGCCGCTATCCTCGTCATGGCCTCGTCCGACCCCATACACATGATGAGCGGGACACTGCTCTTGGCACGGATCTCCCGCACCGTAGTTATCCAGCTCTCATTGGCCGCAGTCTCATCCAGTAGCACCAAGGTCGGTCCTTCCTCATTTATCCCGTCTAAGAGCTGCTTCTCTCCCGAGAATATGCTCATCTCTATACCTTCGTTATTTAGATAGGTCTTAAGAAGATAGGATTCGTTTTTCCTTGCAGATAAGTAATATACGGTCTTTTTCATGCTCATGAGCTGATCACCCTCCCCATACATGCAAGCTTATACCTCACTATATCCTCCGATAGAAGATCATCGATCTTTTGGGGCTAAGGTAACAAATTCCGCGTCCTGATTCAAGGATCTTCACACAAATTTAAAAGGTTTCACGATATCAACAAAATACTTATCTAAATCTTAAGGTCCTGGCGAACGATTGTAAATATGGGCTACGTTTTGCCCATATTTTTGACTATAAAAATCCCATATTTTTAGGTATATTATGTGCAAAAGAGAACGCACTCTCTTTTATTTTCCGAAGATAGAGATTTTTTCTTAAGGTCTCTTGATCGGTCAATTTGCAGATTGAAAGGAGAATAAGGATGAAAAAAGCAACACTCAGAGGCAAGCTCCTTAGGGCAGGCCTCGCTGCTTTCGCTGTTGCTTCCCTTACCGGTATCACGGCTTTCGCAACCGGCTGGGTAGATGAGGGTGGTGTCTGGTATTATACAGACAGCAGCGGCGAGTACGTTTATGATGAGTGGAGAAGATCCGGCGACTACTACTTCTATCTTGGAAGCGACGGCGCTATGGTGACTGATGCTCTCATCGATGACGGCAGCAACTACTACTATGTTGACTCAAACGGTGCGATGGTGACCAACGCTTGGGTAATGGTAGACGACGACACAGCAGGTCTCGAGTCTAACTCAGGCTACATCTGGTACTACTTCGGCTCCAACGGCCGCGCTTACAAGAAGAGCTCTTCCAGCTCGACCGTAGCTAAGAGGACCATCAACGGCAAGACCTACGCTTTCGACGAGGAAGGCCACATGCTCTGGGGCTGGATCGATGAGACCGGCAACATGATAGATGAGGATACAGACGATCCCTTCATGGACGGTGTTTACTACTGCGGAGAATGGGACGACGGCGCTATGGTGATGTCTGCTTGGCTCGAGTATGACGATCCCGTAGATTCAGAATCCAATGTATCCAGCGTTGACTATGACGACTATGATGTGCTCTGGTTCTACTTCGGTTCCAACGGTAAGAAGTACGCAGCAGATAATGGCGTAACGCCAAAGACCATCAACAGCCTTAAGTACATCTTCGATGAGAACGGCGTGATGCTCAGCGACTGGGTAGAGACAAATAATGCTTCCAACTCGTCTGCTACGAGCTCTGATTCTAACATCAAGTACTTCTCCGAGTCTATGGACGGACATCTTCAGTCAAGGACCTGGATCTATGCCATACCTTCGGAGGATATAGATGAAGACGACTATGAGGATGGGACCTACAGATGGTTCTATGCCGGCTCTAACGGTACGACCTATAAGGACAGGATCGCGACCGTAAACGGTAAGAAGTATGCGTTCGACACGAACGGCGTGATGCTGACCCAGTTCGTTGTGACCGGTAACGACCATGACGATGATTATATCTATGAACAGATAGCCGCCAGTGATCTCCAGAGGAATGATTTCATAGATGGTATGATAGCTGAGTATCTTTCTGAGGGCAGAAGCCTTTACTACTTCAACTCCGATGAGGAGGCCGACGGCTCCATGCAGACCGGAAAGAACGTATCCATAACCCTCGATGACGGAACATATACGTTCGGATT
>CAZQFD010000149.1:0-3016 GCA_964592535.1 uncultured Lachnospiraceae bacterium
TTTTCACCCGCTGTATCGCTTTTTGTGCTTTTCTTTTCGCTTTTTACGACGCGCCGTCTTACACGGGTCTTCGCGCGTTCCTCCGAGGGGCGTGCCTCAGTGTGCGCCCCAGCGTGTTCTTTAGGACGTACTTCGGGGGTTCCTTCAGCCAGATCGCAGAGCCTGTCTATGATCTCTGCTTTTCTCAATCCGCTGAATTTGATCTTCTGCGCCTTACACAGCTCCTTCAGCTGTATCAAAGACAGAGTCTCGAGTTTTTCTCTCATTATTCGGTTCCTCTATTTGTGAAATAAAAGATCTATGTGTTCACTGCTTCAATGGGGATCGGACGTCCTACGAATCGGCGTCCTCGCCGTAGAATACGGAAAATCAGATCTAGGTGATTATATTCTGGACTAAAACAATGAAAATGTCAAGGTATCAGATGTCACAAAACTTTGAACTATCTGTGAACATTTATCCCTCGCTCGCCCTCAACCTTTACAAGCTCCCACTCTCCGCTTTTATAAAGGCGTTTGAATTCCTCATAGGCACGCTCCAACATCTCCCTCTCGTTGTCGAACTTGAGAAGATGTACGGCCTCATGAAATTTATAATATCCGCTGTCTCTGAAGAACTCGGAATACTGCGGTCTCGAATAATAAGAACGCCCCTTCATAAGATACCAATGGACGTACTTCTTGACCTTATCTCTGGGCACCAAAAAGGAATAAGAGCTCTTGCCTATATAGCTAACGATCGTGGCGTCCGCTCCCGTCTCCTCCCGCACCTCTCTTAAGGCAGTCTCTTCATGCGTCTCGCCCTTCTCAACGGTGCCTTTCGGGAGCACCCAACCGTCATATCTGTTTTTATAATTTTTATAGAGCAGCAGTACCTTCGAATGAAACACGACTATACCGCCGCAGCTGACCGCTTCTATCATAGCCACCTCTTTATTGTGTCTCTATCAAAATGTCTCATCAGCCCTTCCCCTCACATGACACCCCGCCTAAACCATGCCTTTGTGGAACCGTTTTTTGCGAATGTCTTCTTTCCGCAAAGTATATCACTTATCTCGGCAGCTGTCTCTATAGTAAACTCATATCTCCTGCCGTCATGTTCTATAAGGCCTAGGTCTTTTTCGAGGTCACAGAGTAGTGTGGGCACTTCATTATATATGACATTATAGCAGTTTGTGCAATAGTTTTTTACGGGAAGCCGCCTTCCCGTCCTATCTTTCAGATACAAGAGCTCGGGGACAGCGTCGCAGCCCTTTTTCGTCTTTTTTACGCACTGCGCGCTCACCATCATTGGCGCGCGCCCGTAGACCACGAGCTCTTTCTTCCTTTGCCCGGCCGTATCTTTCCCCGAGCCGAAGCTCTCTATAAGTTCCTTTTTAGACAGCTCGAGCGGCAATGTAAATGTAAACTCCTCTATGTCTAAGAGCTCTTCGATCGCCTCCGTGGAAAGCTCGCTGAAGCAATATATGCTGTGATCTAGGACTACAGCCGGTGCGGGGCCTTTTTCAAATATCCCTCTTTCTCTTAGATATGAAAGGCTCTCAAGCTCCCTGAAGAGAAAGCTTGAAAAGCGAGCCTCCTTTATGAGCTCGTAATTTTTCTCTATATAGTCTCTCGCCCTTTTTCTAAATATAGCAGGGAACCTGAGCCCGAGCTTCGCTCCGCAGTTTTCGGCTTCGGCCTTAAGCTTTTGAAAGCCCTCAGGACGAAAACAGCCCAAGTCTATATATATGATGTCCGCCGCGCGGCTTTTTGCCGCGGCGTGAAATTGCTCGCGGTCTTCGACTGTCACGCTTATATGGTTTTCGCCCACGCTGTCCTCACCTTCTAGCATTTTCGAGCATCCTCTTTTTTAGCATCGCTACGCCGTCCCGGCGAAGCGAGTTTAAAAGCTTCACATCCGCGAACGCTTTTTTGTCTGTCTCTATCGAAAGCTCCTTTATCGAAAAGCCCGTGCCGCCCGTCTTTGTAAGACGCAGCCTCAGCTCTTCCAAAGTTGCGGGGCGAGACCTCGCCGCAGGAAGCGGCCCATTTGTGCAAAGCTTTACGCTGACCCTCCCGTAGGCCTTCACATACGGCTCCTCCTCGCAGGGCCAAAGCTCTAAGCTGAGAGGCTCGCCCGCATACGATCTCGCGCGCCCCTTAAGACATATGTCGGGGTCTTTTTTCAGATAGAGCTTCTCTAGCTTTTCTATGACCCCTTCGTCTCTTTTCCTTAGCTTCGGCCTTTCTTTTATCTGGAGCATATCCCTTCCGTTTTGCTTTTTCAGATAGCCCTCGGTGCTGCCTCCTCTGTCAAAAATCTCGAAAAGGATCCTTTCGTCTTCTTTTTCGGGCTTACAATAGGCCTTTATCGCCTTTATATCCTCTTTCCCAAAGCGTGCTATCGCCTCATAGAGCCTGTCCAGATATTTTCTGTAGACCAAGCAGACACCCGCCACATAGGCCGGCGGCTTCATCCTGCCTTCTACCTTAAGGGAATCCACGCCGCAAAGCCATAGCTCGGGAAGGGATGAAAGGGTATTTAGATCCTTCATGGAAAGGAGGTATCCTCCTTCATACATAAGGCGGCACGGGCCCGCGCAGCGTCCTCTGTTGCCGGATCTTCCGCCTATGAGAGAGCTCATGAGGCATTGGCCGCTGTAGGCATAGCAGAGCGCGCCGTGGCAGAACACCTCTACGGATAGTCCCTCTATGTCGCAGATCTCGGCTATCTCGGAAAGGGAGAGCTCCCTCGCCGGCACCACTCTCTCCACACCGTACCGAAGGAGCCTTTTCGCGAGATACGGCCCCGTGACCGTCATCTGGGTGCTCGCGTGTATCGGGAGGTCGGGAAAGAGGGACTTTACGAGCTTAAGGAGGCCGAGGTCTTGGATTATCACAGCGTCGATCCCCGCCTCATAGTAAGGAAGGAGATACTCGTATATCTCCTTTGTCTCAGCTTCTTTCATGAGTATATTGAGCGTCATGTAGAGCTTTACGCCGTGGATATGACAATAGTCTATCGAACGAAGGAG
>CAZQFD010000150.1:0-3009 GCA_964592535.1 uncultured Lachnospiraceae bacterium
AATAATATTTATTGAATATGCCGTTCACATAGCCGCAGACCACGAATATGAGCGCATAAAAAGCAAAGGGCCCCGTATAAAAGAGATCCATGAGGAGCCCCGCGAAAAGACCGCATAGCATCCCCGTCATACTGCCATAGATGAAGCCCAAGGAAAAGGTCAGTATGAGGATCAGATTCGGCACCGATGAAATCATCGGTATCAGCGGGAATACCGATGTCTGTATCGTAAACGCCGCGACTATCAACGCGGCGTATATAAGTATCCTTTTAAATCTTTTTCTGAATACCAATAATATATAGCGGGTATATACCCTCTTTCCTCCTAGTAGACGATCTCGCCGCTCACATCGTCCGTGTAGTCGGTGATCCCGTACTCGGACTTCGTCATCGTGATCACCAGCACCTCCTGCAGGTCATCGAACTGCGCCACGGGTATCAGATACCCGGACTTAGTGAGCTGCTGCGGGTCTACGCTTATGTCGCTCGCATACCCTATCAAAAGTCCCGGAAGATATTTTGAGCTTATGTTCGAGGTGACTATAGCGTCCCCGTCATTTATGGAAGCGCTCCTCTCTATGTTCGTGAGGCTCAGATACCCCTCCTCATAGAGTTCTAGATCGCCGTTCACGAAGCAGCTGTCATAGCTGTATTGCGACATGGCTGCCACGCTCGATTCGTCATCGATTATGCTCCTTACGGTGGCATAATTGGCTCCGACCTCGGTGACTATGCCTATCAGCCCGCCTCCCGACATCACGTTCATATCCACCTCGATCCCGTCTGCGGAGCCCTTGTCTATGCGAAAGACCTGAAACCACTTGTTAGAATCCTTCGCGATGACCCGTGCGGCCACTTTTGGATATATAGCATAGTCCTGATCCAGCTCGTATAACTCGCGCAGTCTTTGGAGCTCTTCTGTCTCGGATCTCAGGCGGTTGTTCTCTTCGGTCAGCGACGACACCTGATCCCTAAGCTGCTCATTCTCTCTTCGGACGTCTCTAAGCTCGGCTATCTCTTCTATTGTGTCATAGATAGCGGCGCCGACCGCATTGACCCCGTTCTGCACCGGCACCGATACATACCCAACCACGTTCCGTATAGGGTCGAATGCCGTGCTCTCGATCGAGCTTAGCACGATGAGCACGGCGCAGAACACCGAGAGCATTATGAACATGTATTTTGAAGCTCTGCTATCCATTATATCCTTCGGGGAGGTCGAGCAAGCCGTGCTCCTTGAAGCTGAAGTACTCGCTGTCGCCTATGACCATGCAGTCCAGCATGGGGATGTTCATGATCTCCCCCGTAAATCTAAGTATCTTCGCGAACTCTATATCCGCTTTCGATGGTTCAGGGTTGCCGCTGGGATGATTATGCAACACGATGAACGCCGCCGCCCCGTGCCTTATGGTCTCGTAAAATATCTCCCTCGGAGATATGGAGGTCCGATCTACAGTCCCCTGCGATACCGGCACGCTCCTTATGAGCCGTCTCTTTACGTCTAAAAGAAGGAGTATGACCTTCTCCTGATAGAGATACCTAAGCTCCTCCCGATAGAGATCGGCTGCTACCGAGGCCGAGTCCACCGTCATATGCTCTTTACGCACCTTTTCTCGCCAGATACGTTTTGAGAGTTCGGAGATCGCGGCAAGCTGCACGGCCTTCACCGGGCCTATGCCGATTATGCTCTGAAAATCCTTATCTGTATACAGCATAAGGTTGAGGAGCCCTCCGTCTCCTCCATAAAGATGAAGCACCTCGTCCGAGAGCGCCACGGCATCTTTTTCTTTGGTGCCCTTCCTGAGGATGATCGCCAAAAGCTCGACATCACTCAAGCTCTCCGGCCCCGATTCTGCGAACCTGTCATAAGGGCGCAGAGCAGACCCCGGTACATATGCATTTTTGTTTTGATCCATTTTCAGCTCCTCTAACAAAATATGGTCGCCGAGGAGCGCATGTCTGTGTCCTTTAAATATCTGCTAGCAATATTTTAACATAAAAAGACCGACATGTGAAGGAAGCAGCCGGACTTTAAGGATCTCTTAATGATATTTACGAGATCCGGGTATGGCATCCCTGATACGAGTCCGATATAGCCGAGATCTCGGGCTCATCAGGGTGCTAGGACCTCTTTGGCGCAGGCCCGTCCTTTTATGTTTTTTCCTTGTTTTTAATGATTTACATATCTCCTGTTTAGTATTATAATTTCAAAGATGAAGGAAAACACGAGAAAGCATTTTAGCCGTTACAGCCTGATGGATCTACTCATATTTTTTTCATTAGCTCTGTTGCTTTGCTCCTGCGGATATGCTGAGCAGGGAGCCTCTGTCTCGACAAATAATGATGGCGGGATCGTAGCTTCTTCGGATGATGCCTTCTATTCCCTTGTAGATGATTTTTTTTCGGTGCACCAAAGCACTATCTTGAGTCAGGGTATCTCCGTCACAGAGCGAAATATAGTAGACCAGCCTATAGATCTTCGTGAGCTTACGTCACGAGATCTTTTTTCGGTAGATACGGATGAGGATCCGGTCGGGGCCGAAGAGCCGGATCTTAAGATAGATCTCATCGTAGAGCATAGAGCCTACATATCCGGGCAGGGAAGCGCTTTCAGGCCCCTTGATAAGCTTAAGCATGAGGAGCTTGACAGTATGCTCACGGCCATCCTTCCGATAGATCCGCCGGATACCAGTGAGCCCGAGGCCGATGAAGGGGAGGCGGAGTTCGAACCTTACTGCCCCGATCCTTCGAATGTTGCCCTTTCCGAGCCGCAGGGAGAGTCAGCCGAGCTTTTAGAGAGCGTGCTCCAAAAAGCACGGGAGATCGGCAATATCCCGGATACCGATCCATGGGAGGATGTCACAAGGATAGAGCTTTTCTTAAAGCTTTCAGCTGTATTCGACAGCCTCGAGGCTCAGTGGGATCCCGAGATCTTTGTAAGTCTTTATCATGAGGATGATCTTTCAGCTTCGCTAAGGCCCTTTGAGAAGATAAACAGGGCTGAGGCAGT
>CAZQFD010000151.1:0-3007 GCA_964592535.1 uncultured Lachnospiraceae bacterium
ACGTTCTTTTGTATAAATCTCTTTAAGGGTCTCGCGCCGAATCGAGGATCGTAGCCGTTCTCCACGCAGTGGTCTACGGCCGCCTTGGTGAGTTCAATGCTTATATTCCTGTCGGAGAGCCTCTTGTTGAGGTCGTCTATGCAGAGCTTTATTATCTCGGATATGTCATCCCTCGTGAGCGGCTTAAACATTATAGTCTCATCGAGCCTATTTAAGAACTCCGGTCTGAAGCTCTGTATAAGGAGCTCATCCACCGCAGACCTCACTTCCTCTGAGATATTGCCATCCGGCTCGATCCCGTCCAATATATACTGAGATCCCAAGTTCGATGTAAGTATGATGACCGTATTCTTAAAGTCTACAGTCTTTCCCTTGGAGTCGGTGATACGTCCGTCATCCAATACCTGAAGCAGGATATTGAATACATCGGGGTGCGCTTTTTCTATCTCGTCGAAAAGTATGACGGAGTAGGGCTTGCGTCTTACCGCCTCGGTGAGCTGTCCGCCTTCATCGTAGCCTACATATCCCGGAGGCGCTCCTATTAGCCTCGACACACTGAACTTTTCCATATATTCGGTCATATCGATACGGATGATATTGTTTTCATCGTCAAAGAGCGCCTGCGCGAGCGTCTTGGCAAGCTCTGTCTTCCCTACGCCGGTAGGCCCCATAAAGAGGAAGGAGCCTATAGGCTTTGTAGGATCTTTTATACCGGCCTTCGAACGGAGTATCGCGTCCGAGACCTTTTCCACGGCCTCGTCTTGACCTACGACCCTCTTATGGAGCTCCTCGGGAAGGTGTAGCACCTTACTGCGTTCCGTCTCGGAAAGCTTCGAGACAGGTATGCCCGTCCACTTCGATACGATCTTAGCCACTTCGTTCTCAGTCACATTCTCATGGACAAGATCGTGTCCCTCCGACTTTACGCGCTCTTCCTCCTGTTCAAGCTGCTTCCTGAGCTCCGGCAGCTTTCCGTAAATGATGGCTCCCGCCTTTTCATAATCTCCGTCACGCTCGAGCTTTTCAGCTTCAGATCTGCTCTTTTCTATCTCTTCTCTGAGGGCCGAGAGCCTGTCCGCACTGCTCCTTTCGTATTCCCATTTTGCTTTTTGTGATGAGAGCTCGTCTTTAAGATCCGAGAGCTCCTTCCGAAGCTCTTCAAGACGCTGCTTAGAGGCATTGTCCTCCTCTTTTTTAAGGGCAGCCTCCTCTATCTCGAGCCTCGTGACCCTGCGTTGCAGCTCATCCAGCTCCGCAGGGAGCTGATTCATCTCTGTCTTTATCATAGCGCAGGCCTCGTCCACAAGGTCGATGGCCTTATCCGGCAGGAATCGTTCGCTTATATAGCGGTCCGAGAGCACCGCGGCCTGTACCAGAGCTGTATCTGTTATCTTGACACCGTGGAATACCTCATATCTCTCCTTTATGCCTCTGAGTATGGATATGGTGTCCTCTACCGAAGGCTCATCCACCATGACGGGCTGGAAACGCCTCTCAAGGGCAGGATCCTTTTCGATATATCTGTATTCCTCAAGGGTCGTAGCCCCGATACAGTGCAGCTCGCCCCTCGCCAACATGGGCTTAAGCATATTGCCGGCGTCCATACTGCCTTCGGTCTTGCCGGCACCGACTATGGTATGTATCTCATCTATGAATAGGATGATCTCTCCATCGGAGCCGGTCACCTCTTTTAGTACGGCCTTCAGCCTTTCTTCGAACTCACCTCTATATTTAGCTCCCGCTATCAGAGCGCTCATATCGAGAGCTAATATCTTCTTATCTTTAAGGCTATCAGGAACATCGCCCCTCACTATCCTTTGCGCGAGGCCTTCCACGACGGCTGTCTTGCCCACGCCGGGCTCGCCGATGAGCACGGGGTTGTTCTTCGTCTTTCGTGAAAGTATACGGATCACGTTCCTTATCTCATTGTCACGGCCTATCACGGGATCCAGCTTCTGCTCCCTTGCCCTTTCCACAAGATCGTAGCCGTATTTGTTGAGAGTGTCGTATGTCGCCTCCGGATCGTCTGAGGTGACGCGCTGGTTGCCTCTCACCTCAGAGAGGACTTTAAGGAAGCCTTCTCGCGTTATATCATATCTCGGGAACAGCTTTTTTATCGAAGATGAGGCGTCTCGTATGAGCCTTAGGAAAAGGTGCTCTACGGAGACATATTCGTCCCCCATGAGCTTGGCCTCCTCCTCCGCTCCTGTAAGGACCTTGTTGGCAGCATTTGAAAAATACATATTTGAGGTCCCGGAGACTTTCGGCAGAGCCGCTATCATCGAAGTCACGTCAGCCTTGAACGCCGCAGTATCTACTCCCATCTTCTGAAGCAGTCTCTCTATGAGGCTCTCTTTTATATCGAGCAGGCCGAGCAATATATGCTCCTGTTCTATCTGCTGGTTGCCGTATTCAAGGGCTATCTTCTCGCAGCCGTTCACGGCTTCTATGGATCTTTGCGTAAATTTATTTATATTCATACCTCGTCCTCCTTTTTGTCTTGGTAGAAAAATACTGAGCTGTGTTTTGTGAGTCACTCTCCAAACGGTCATCTCGGCATTTTTCCATATATGAAGCACGAATGTTTCTTTTACGATCCATAGTATAACTTTGATTGTTAGCACTGTCAAGGAACGAGTGCTAACTTCTTTATAAAAAAATTGTGAAGTCCAAGGTGTCCTTGATCTTACGAGCTTGTTCGTAAGGTGCGTGACAGATCCTCCTATACCACTTAAGCAGGATTTTCGCGTCTGCTGTTATGCACCGCACCGGAAGCCGAGGGCGGCAAACAACATATTCGGAATCCGGTAAAAGGTATATTGATCTGCCTCAGTTCTATAAAAGTAATCCAATGCATCTAGCTCGGCCATATTTTCACTCCCCTTCTTTTTTCATTTCTAAAGCTCTTCTTTTTGATATCATTCTCTGTTATTACCCCTCGAGAAATAAGTGCTTCTAAATAATTAACATCCTTCATCCAACCATAGAATCGCTGACGAATTTTCCT
>CAZQFD010000152.1:0-2960 GCA_964592535.1 uncultured Lachnospiraceae bacterium
CCACCACAACGGTCACCTCGTCGCCCAAGGCGATATCGCTGTAGGTAAGCGTCTGCAGTCCGGGATCACCCATCTCCGGGGCCTCTTCATCCATTCCGTCCGGCTGATCCATAGGAGCTTCTCCCTCCGGTCTATCAGGCTGGTCCGCAGGGGCTTCTCCCTCTGCTCCGCCTCCCATGCCGCCAGCCCGGACATACTCGGTGTCTTCAGACAGAGCTATACGGACGTCTCCGCTTTCTGTCGTGATAACTATATAATCATCGCCGATCTCCGCCACGGTACCTGTATAAGTTTCACCCGCGACAGCCTCATCAACCTCTTCGATCTCATCAACCTCACTAGCCTCACTAACCGAGGTCTCCTCCTCCGTTGTGGCTGTACACGCTGTCACAGATGTAGTCAGCGCTGCCGCAAGCATGAATACTAAAATTCGTCTCCTCATAATCCCTCCTAATTTTGATTTAAATCTTTGGAGCGCTGTTTGTTATACTCAGAAAAATTGACGAGATAATGAAGATAAGATGATAAATCTGTGAATTTCCACAGAATTATCGGGGATCATACTGTCTGCCATTCAAGGCAGAAAACGCCGCCTTCCCCTCAAGCCAATCAACTCGGCCACGGTTACAGGCGGCTCAGATCTCTGAATGTTAACACACTGCGAGCTATATATCACTCTTTATTCGAGTTTATTATTCATGCGGGATCTCGAAGCTATATGCTCTAAGCAGAGCCACAAAGTCTTTAATGACGCTGTTTATCTTCGACCGTTTCATGGATGTTCCTTGTTATGGCAGCCAGTTCAGCACATCTTTGATATGTGCATCCCAATAGTTCCAGTCATGCACACCGGGGAATTTTTTTTACTTTTTATCTATCCCCAGACCTGTTACATTTTTATAAAACGCTTCAGACGCGGGAAAGAGGAAATCTTCCGTCCCGCAGCTCATATAAAGCTTAGGCAACTCGGCTCCTGCTTCTACTTTTGCTTTCAGACATTCAAAGAGGTCATCGCCGGCAGGCATTCCTACCGCAGCCGTATATGTAGTGGGCATTTTCGCCAAGTAGGGTTCGTCCTTGCTCATAAGTTTACGATCTACCGCTCCCGACAGGCTCGCCGCATAGCCGTACAGCTCCGGGCGCTCTATCGCACACCTCATAGCGCCCAGTCCGCCCATAGAGAGCCCCGCTACATAAGTTTCCTCTCTCTTTTCGCTGAGCGGGAACATCTTCGTCATGAACTCCGGCAACTCCTTCGTGACATAAGTAAGGTACTTCTCACCGTACTCCATATCCACATACATACTGTTCTCCGCAGAGGGCATTACCACTGCTACCCCTTTATCCTGAGCATAGCGTTCAATTCCCGTGAAGCGCAACCAATCCATACAATCACCGTAACTTCCGTGCAGGAGATACATCGTCGGGAATCGCTTTTCTCCCTCAAAATAATCTGTTTTTACATCATTTAAAAAATCGTCCGCGCTTGTAGTTGGGATGAATACTATAACGTGCGCGTTCTTATTTAGGCTTGTCGAGAAAAAGCTGCAATCTATATGTGCCATATCATGCTTCCTCCTTTACGGAATCATTTTTCAGGGGCAGCCAATCAAGAGCCCTCTGTATATGCGTATCCCAATACAGCCAATCGTGTATGCCCGGATGTTCCTCGTAGGTGACATCGGCTCCGGCCGCGATCAACTTGTCCTTGGCCTGCTTATTGAGCTCATATACCATATCTTCGGTGCCGCAACTCTGGAATACCTTGGGCAAGGGCCCGCCATCAGCTTTTTGTCTCGCGATAAGGTGAAAGAGATCCGCATCGGTACCTTCTATCACACCTCCATCCACAAGGTTATCCGGTTCAAAGGTCGCGGTATTATGGCCATTTTTCATCATCTGCTGAAGATATACCAGATCCACCGCTCCAGAGAGGCTGGCGCAGGCAGCATAATCCTCAGGCTTCGTGAACGCGAGCTTAAGCGCCCCATAGCCTCCCATCGAGAGTCCCGCAGTGAAAGTATTTTCCCTTTCTTGCTTATGGGAAAAAGCTTCTGCACATAGCGCGGCAGTTCCTCGGTCAAGTAGGTAAGATACGCGCTTCCTCTTACCATATCCTGATAGAAGCTGTTCGACGCCGAAGGCATAACTACCGCAAGTTTATGGTCTTGGGCATAACGTTCTATGCCTGTGAGCCTCATCCAATCAGTATAATCTCCATAGGCTCCGTGCAGGAGATATAAGACCTGAAACTTATACCCCTTCTTAAAATAATCCGAATATTTATTGTTTAACAGCTCATCTGAATTCGGAGTAGGTATGAATACATTTATATCCGTGTTAAAACAAAGCGCTTCGGAGAAAAAATTCATCTGAAAGAAAGCCATATCTATCTGAAGAAACACCTGCCTACGGCGGGATCCTCCTCCCCAGAAAAGATAACTTCCTAAATCAGCTTCTTTCCGTTTGTCATGCAGTCCTTTATCTCGTCTATAGAAGGCATAGCAGGTATACCGCCTTTCTTTGCGGTAGCAAGGCTTCCCGCCGCACACGAGAACGTGACCATCTCTTTTAATTCTTCTAATGACATATCCTCGTCCGTTTTTATCTTTTCGATACCCTTATGTGATATAAAGCTGTATAAAAAAGCCCCCCAAGCAGCGTCTCCCGCACCTGTAGTATCTACACAACCTGTGTCGTAGGCCTCAGCGCTTACGTAGCCCTTACGACCCATGCAAAGAGCGCCTTTTTCTCCGCGAGTCACAAGCAGATACTTCACAGGATAGTGTTCATATATCTCTTTCGCGCCTTCTATGAGGTCCTCTTTATCCGTAAGGAAGCGCAGTTCCTCATCTGACAGCTTCACGAGATCTGCAAGCCTTAGGAACTTAAGTATCCTATCCTTAGCTTCGCCCAGATCCTTCCATAACATCGGCCGAAGCTTGGGAGCCTAGGATATG
>CAZQFD010000153.1:0-2889 GCA_964592535.1 uncultured Lachnospiraceae bacterium
CAGTACACTTGTTGCTGTAAGTGGCGGATCAAGCGGTCTATATGTAACCTTTGATCGATCCCAGAAGGCTACAGCTCCTTCAATCACCAACGAATATGCCGATCCGTCCGCCGTCTGTCTTCATCAAGGCGGTACTGTGGATCTCACAGATATTTTCTCTTATGACTAAACGACCTGCTGTAGGCCTTGTATATCAACGCCTACAGCAGGTTTCTACCAACATATTTTGTCCTATGATCCGTGTGCTATCCTATGGGCTTTTTGCACAATAATAGGAGGGGCGCTCCCTCCTATTTATCTTATGTTTTATTAGGATCAAATCGAACGGCAGAGCCTCTTACCTATCCTCTTGTCAGTCCCCATAAGGCCAGGGGATCTCATCCGTGATGGGGCACTCGTACTTCTTGCCGCCCGTGCGCTCCTCGAACTCCTTCTTAGCTGCTTCTATGAGCTCGGGATGCTCTATCATCTCATTGGCGCCTGCCGCCATGATCTTTCCGATGTAGATCATTCCCTTCATACCTATAGAGCTACCTGACGAAGCGGTACACATCCATGTGTGTGCACCCGAAAGCGAAGCATAGGTGCAGCCCGCGTTGAGCACGCCGGGGCAGATGTAGGATACATCGCCGTAGTCTGTGGATCCGCCGATATTGAAATGTCCGAGAGGGCCGATCTCAGGTTTAAGAGGAGGCGTTACCCCCTTCACATATCCGGGCTGATGGCTGTTTATCTCATCAGCATACTTAAGCTCTTCTTCCGTATATGTAGGAGGAGCTATCTCTTCCCTCATGCGCTGCATGACTTCGCTCATGACCTTATTCTGAAGCGTAGGATAAAGTCCGCCGAGATTCTCGACTCTGAGCTCCGTATCGGTCATGTGGGCTGCGCCTTCCGCACATTTTATAACTCGCTCGTAAGCATCGACACAGGCTTCTCTGGTAAGTGCGCGCACGAAATATTTTACCGACGCGGAATCGGGTACTATATTGGGAGCGAGCCCTCCCTCGAGTATCTGGTAGTGCATACGCACATCATCCGTAACGTGCTCTCTCAGGAACTCAACGCCTACATTCATGAGCTGCATAGCGTCTACCGCGCTCCGTCCAAGCCAAGGGTTCCCCGCCGCGTGAGCGGTCTTGCCTTTGAAGTGGAAGATGGCACCTTGTACAGCATTGTAAGCTCCCAGTGTACTTATGTTCGATACATCGGGGTGCCATGTGATCGTAAAGTCGCACTCATAGAAAGCGCCATTTTTAGCCATGAAGCCCTTACCGGTCAGCTGCTCCTCAGCGGGGCAGCCATAATATATGACAGTGCCGTCCTTACCGCTCGCCTCCAGCTCCGCCTTAAGGCCTATAGCAGCGGCTACACAGCCTACTCCTAGCAGGTTATGGCCACAGCCATGTCCGTTTCCGCCTTCTACGACGGGTTCCTGATGAGTACATTCCTTCTGAGATAAGCCGGGAAGGCAGTCATACTCTCCGCAGAATCCGACCACCGGATGTCCTTTGCCCCATACGGCCCTGATCGCTGTGGGCATCTTATACGCGCCTACTTCTACCTCGAAGCCCTGTGATCTCAGGTATTCGGCAGTCCACTGAACGGCCTTCGTTTCATGCCATCCCATCTCGGGAGCATCCCATATGTCCTTCGAAAGCTTGCAAAGAGCATCCGCCTGTTTGTCTATCTCAAGACAACAGATCCTCTCCTTCATGATATTCACCTCCTATGAATTAATGCCTCTATTTTAATCACATTCTCCCAATATGTAAACCAAAAGATCCCATATAGAGGTTGAAAACAAGCCCAATGGCAATACATTATCGGTTCTTTTACCGCGCAGACGAGGTCCGCTTCCCTATCCGATATTGACACCGTGTCAGAACAATGTTATAGTTATTATACTGACATCGCGTCAATATAGATGTTCGATCTCGGAGCTATTAAGGAGACATCTGTATGCCAAAAAGATCGTCGGAGCGTACGAACGCTCGCAGGGAAGAGATCATAAATGCGTGCGAGAAGCTCTACCAGACCATGAGCTTTAAGGAGATCACCCTCAAGGAGATCGGCAATATCACGAGCTTTACACGCACCTCTATATATAACTACTTTCAAACGAAGGAGGAGATCTTCCTCGCGCTCTTACAGCGGGAATATGGGCTTTGGATAGACTCGCTCAAACAGACGATGGAGAAAACGGACGTTATGACTAAGGACGGATTTGCCGATATGCTGGCAAGATCTTTACAGGAACGCGCCCAGCTTTTAAAGATCCTGTCCATGAACCATTACGATATGGAATCGGGTAGCCGTCCTGAGCGTCTTAAGGCTTTCAAGGAGGTATACGGAGAAGCGATCCTTACTGTAACAGCTTGCCTGAACAAATATTTTCCGTATATGACCGTGTCAGAGATCCAAGATCTCATCTATGCTTTTTTCCCGTTCATGTTCGGCATATATCCTTATACCTTCGTAACGGAAAAACAGAGGACAGCCATGGAGGAAGCAAACGTGAATTATGTCACTATGACGATATATGAGATCACCTATAATTGCGTAAAGCGATTATTGAGATAGCTAGAGGAGACTCGGATCTGCGATCCATATCCTACCTCTTATCCTCGATCCGAAAAAACTTACAAGACAGGGCAGTCCCTTGCCGACCATAAGGGATATTTATGTGAATATATCACTTAGTAGAAAGGAGAAAACGAATATGAGTAAGATATTGGTAGCGTATTTCAGCGCGAGCGGCACGACGGCAAGCGTGGCAAAGGAGCTTGCAAAAGCTGCGGGGTCTGACATTTATGAGATCAAGCCCGCAGCGCCCTATACCAA
This sequence comes from uncultured Lachnospiraceae bacterium, assembly GCA_964592535.1. Lineage (GTDB taxonomy): Bacteria > Bacillota > Clostridia > Lachnospirales > Lachnospiraceae > Avilachnospira. The sequence continues at coordinate 2,845 of CAZQFD010000153.1, forward strand.
GGCAGACCTGGACTGGATGGATAAAAAGTCACGCAGTACTCTTGA
>CAZQFD010000154.1:0-2861 GCA_964592535.1 uncultured Lachnospiraceae bacterium
TATGCCCATTCCTACCGCCGCTACGCTTATCTCCTGTCCCTTATATATGCCTGTATAGCAGAGAGCTTCTCTTTTGTCGCTCACGAGCTTTGCGTCCTCGAGATATGTCTCGGCTATGTATCTTATCCTCTTGGGGTCTCCGCCCACTACGACTGTTTTGGCTATCTCGCCGACTTCCGCGTCTATATGCATACTCATGTCAATGTTACCTCCTATGAGTTTGTCATCACGACCAAATAAAGGCCTCTGACACGCCTTTTTGATCTATTTTACAAATATCAAAGATGTGCGTCAATGAAAATCTGTACCTTTGAGAGTGTCCAAAAAGCTTCGGGCAAGGTCGAAACTTTTTTTGTCACAGCATCCTCTGACGCACTATCTCGAACGCCAGTATGCCGCAAGCCACGGAGGCATTGAGCGAATCTATGTCTCCTTTCGTCGGGATAGCGGCGGTCATGTCGCATTTTTTCTTAGTAAGCTCGGAGGCACCTTTCCCTTCATTGCCTATGACCAGCCCGATCGGGCCTTTAAGATCGAGGCCGTACATCGTATCGCCGTCCATGTCCGCGCATACGAACCAGAGGCCGGCCTTTTTAAGCTCGTCTATCGTCCTCGCAATGTTCGTGACCTTAGCCACCATAGTATAGTTCAAAGCCCCCGCGGAGGCTTTGGCCACGGTCGAGGTGAGGCCCACTGCCCTGTCTGCCCTTATTATCACACCGTGAGCGCCGGCTAGGTTCGCCGTCCTTATGATGGCACCTAGGTTATGCGGATCTTGTATACCGTCGGCTATTATGATAAACGCCTCCTCGCCGCGGCCTTCGGCAAGCTTCAGCATATCTTCGGGCTGCGCGTAATCGTAGGCCGCGGCGTAGGCAATGACGCCTTGGTGCTTGCCCGTCGCGGAAAGCTCGTCGAGCTTCTCCCTTTTTACATATACGAGCTTTGTTTCTGGGTGCTTTTTAAGTTCTCTAAATATCCCGTCAAGACCGTTCGTCCCTTCGGCCACGAATATCTTATCCACGCTCTTTCCGGCTCTTAAAGCTTCCGTGACCGCGTTTCGTCCCTCTAATATCTGATCCGAATATCTCATCTCATCCCCGCTTATGCTCAATATCTTCATCTATATTAGCATATTTTCTTGGAAATGGCTCATCGTTTTAGAGGAAGCTGAGGCTCGAACATGCCGATGTGCTTTTCAAAATGTTTGACAATATCCGAAGGATCTGCTATACTTCTAGTTGCTTTCAAAAGCGTGCACTAGTAGCTCAATTGGATAGAGCGTTCGGCTACGGACCGAAAGGTTGGGAGTTCGAGCCTTCTCTGGTGCATGAAGGGCCACCGAGGGGTCTCGGTGGTTTTTTTTGTGAATATCTCACAAGAGATCTCATCTTTTTTTACCGTAGACTATTCCTGCCGAGATCGGTATGATATGTCCAGATCATCTGCTTTCCGAGACATCGATACAATGCCATCGGAGCACATCGCTTTTCAGACCTTCAGAGCCTTCCGCTCAGTTTTATCTAAAGGTCACGAACCCTCATCTCACCTCTCAGCAAGATCGTCCCATGCCAATGGACGTATCTTCGGTCTTATCCTCCGGAAGCGCTCAAAATTAAAAGCCACGAGTTTATGTCCGCTTTCGTCTCGAAAAGCAGATATCCTTACGAAAAAAGCCCTATGAAGCTAAAAGCCGACACCCACCGGACATTATCAATCTCATGCCATAGGGCAGCAGGTATATGCCACACGGCCGCGCGGGCCGCCTTTTCTCCTCCGTAAGTTTAAGTATACCGTTCCTTGATATTTGCATACAGACGGCTTTTAAATACCGCCGAATAAAGCTCCTCAAACCGTATGGCTTGGATCCATGGATGAGGAGCTTACAGTCTGCTTAGCTTTATTATACTTTGCCGGTCTGTTTTGAGCTTAGAAATATGAATCTACCGGAGGCTTTACGCTGTCAGGCAGAGGACAGGTATATCTTCCTCCGTTTCGTTTCTTAACTTCGGCCTTTGCAGCCTCTATGACATCGGGTCTGTCCTTCGTCCTTATAGCTGAAAGCGCTATGACTTTCGCGGCTGTAAGTAGACCTTTATGCGCGATCGGGCTGTTTGCCTGAGCTGTCATCTGCCATGTATGGCCAACATTGCCGACACAAGCGCAGGCGATGTTAAGATTCAGCGTAGGCACAGCGTAGCCTACGTCGCCCACATCAGTGGAGCCCGCCTGAAGTTTTATATCGTCTTTATCGAAGGGATGCACCTCAGAGTCTAGGGGTCTCTCCCATATCTCCTCTGCTCTGTCCTCACCATAGAGCTCGGCTATCGCGCCGCGGATATTGGCCTTTACTTCGTCGTTATAGCTCTCGAGGAAGGACCTAGCGAGCTTATAGTCCTCATCTGTCCACTTCGGAGCGCCTATCTCCTTTAAGCACTCATCCACGACCGGAGCCAGTGCTATATTAGGCAGATATTCGGTAAACGCCATCGAAAGGTCGCAACGGTACTTAGTACCCGTCATGATGGACGCGCCTCTCGCGACTTCCTTCACCCTTTCAAATATATCCTTAAGCTGCGCGACATAGGGCGCTCTTACCTCATATCTCACTACCGCGTGATCTTGTACGACATTGGGCGCGGTTCCACCCGCGTCTATGTAGGCATAGTGTATCCTAGCCTCCGGTATGACGTGTTCTCTCAGATAGTTACAGCCTACGCTCATGAGCTCACATGCGTCAAGGGCGCTCCTCCCCAGATACGGTGTCGCCCCCGCGTGAGACGAGAGGCCCTCGAAGGTGAAGTTTGCTCCCATGATGGCGTTTGAATGTACGGCTTCTACAGCGTTCATGGTAGCGGGGT
>CAZQFD010000155.1:0-2860 GCA_964592535.1 uncultured Lachnospiraceae bacterium
TAGATAAGGTCATGCAGTCCCGCCCGCTCAGGGTGCAGACAGGTGTGCTGAACGCGCTCATCACAGAAGCCTGTGCGCTTAAGCAGCCCCCTTCGGATACAGGCAAGAGGCTGAGGCTCTTTTATGCCACACAGGTAGGAGTAGAGCCGCCGACCTTCGTGATATTCGTGAACGACAAGAAGCTGTTCCATTTTTCCTATCAGCGTTATATTGAGAATCGTATCAGAGCGGCGTTCACCTTCGCCGGTACGCCGGTGCGCTTCATCATAAGGGAGAGAAAGGATAAGGACGTGTGATGACAAGGCTCATCTGCTTTTTGCTGGGCTATCTCTTCGGCAACTTCCCTACGGGATATATAGTCGCGAGATACCACGGCATAGATATAAGACAGAAAGGCAGCGGAAACGTAGGCACGACCAATGTGTTGAGGAACTTGGGCCCCAAGGCGGGCCTCATCACCATGGTCGGGGACTTCATAAAGACATTGATACCGCTCCTGCTGGTCCATTACATCTTCAGAGACGACCTCTCTATTAGATACCTTATTACCGTATATACGGGCTTCGGAGCGGTCATAGGACACAACTTTCCCGTAAGCCTCGGTTTTAAGGGCGGTAAGGGTGTGGCCTGCACCTCGGCCATGGTCATATTTTCAGATCCTTTGGTATTCCTCATATGCGCGGTGGTCTTTTTCGGAGTCATAGCTATTACGAGATATGTCTCATTGGGCTCACTTTTAGGAGCTGTGGCCTATTTCATTTCAAACGTATCGCTCATAGCTGCGGGGCGTAGTATGGGATGGGGAGGGAACGAGCCGTTGGATCCGGTCTACAGACCTGAGTTTTATGTGCTGGTACTCATAGTGGCGGCCATGGTATTCATACAGCATCGTTCCAATATAAAACGCCTTTTATCGGGCACCGAAAACAAGCTGTCATTCGGAGGTAAACATGGCTAAGATAGGTATAGCAGGCTCAGGCACATGGGGAACGGCCCTATCGATACATCTCTCGAGCCTAGGGCACGAGGTGACGCTGTGGTCGGCTATCCCTGAGGAGATAGAGGAGATAGGAAGGTCGAGGAAGCATAAAAACCTTCCCGCGGCATCTGTCCCGGAAAACATCCGCTGCACAGCGGATGACAAGGAGCTGTGTGCGGATAAGGATGTGGTCGTGCTCTCCGTGCCCTCTGTATTCACTAGGAACACCGCAAGACGGCTCACGCCTCATATAAAAGAGGGGCAGATCGTCCTCAATGTGGCTAAAGGCATAGAAGAAGGCAGTCTTAAGACACAGACCGACATAACGGAAGAGGAGCTTAGGGGAGCTTCGGTATGCGTGCTCTCGGGGCCGTCTCACGCGGAGGAGGTCAGCATAGGTATGCCCACCGCCGCGGTAGTGGGAGCGCGTGATAAAGAGACTGCCGTATTCATTCAGAACATCTTTATGGGGCCTACCTTTAGGATATACACGTCCTCGGATATGAAGGGCATAGAGATGGGAGGCTCCCTTAAAAATGTCATAGCGCTCGCGGCAGGGATGTCGGACGGCCTCGGCTACGGTGACAACGCTCTCGCAGGGCTCATCACACGCGGCATAGAGGAGATGAGCAGGCTTGGGAAGGCCATGGGCTGCGACCCGCATACGCTCTTCGGGCTCGCAGGCATAGGAGACCTGATAGTGACCTGTGGTTCCAAACACAGCCGCAACAGGCGCGCGGGCGTCCTCATAGGCAAGGGCTATACGGTGAAAGAGGCGATGGAAGAGGTGAAGATGGTCGTAGAGGGTGTGTTCAGCGCGAAAGCGGGTAAACAGCTCGCGGAGCGTTACGGTGTCTCTATGCCTATCATAGAAGAAGTCAACCAGATCCTTTTTGAAGGAAGATCCGCCGCCGAAGCCGTCACAGATCTCATGTGCAGAGACAAGAGGGACGAGCATGCCGAAGTAAAATGGTGATTTGCCATGACATGAAGTCATATGAGGGACGCAAAGTCCCTCTTTTTCTTTTAAATAAACCTTGATCGTTGACACCATTTTTTTATGAATATATAATCTTTTTCACAAAAAGTTTATTTTATTTTTGGGAGGAGTGTTATGAAATTGAAAAGATATGCGGCATTGGCCGTAGCGGGCGCCATGGTGCTTAGCGCGTGCAGCTCATCCACCAGCACGAGCAGTACGACCGAAGCGGAAACAGAGGCGGAGGCCGCTGAAGCTGAGGACGACGCTGAAGAGACAGAGGCAGACGAAGACGCAGACGCCGAGAGCGGAGCCTCTGATACACAATATTGGATCATCGGAGGATCCGGTCCCATAACAGGCAGCGCGGCTATCTATGGTAACGGCGTTATGAACGGCGCGCAGATCGCAGTCGATGAAATAAACGAGGCCGGCGGTATCAACGGGTATCAGGTAGAGTGGATATTTGAGGATGACGAGGCCGACGGTGAGACCGCTGTCAACGCTTACAATGCCCTTAAGGATCAGGGTATGCAGATATTCGTGGGCACAGTTACTTCCGGAGCTTGCCTGGCAGTCATAGCTGAGACGGAGGCTGACAACATGTTCCAGATCACCCCTTCGGGTACTGCGCAGGAGATCACGGAGCCTTCGAACGTATGGCGTATGTGCTTCTCGGATCCTAACCAAGGAACTAAGTCGGCGGAGTTCATAGCTACTCACGATCTTCCTACGAACGTAGGCGTGATCTATGACAGCTCCGATACATATTCTACAGGTATTTACGAGACCTTCATGGCAGAGGCTGAGGATCAAGGGCTCAATGTAGTGGATGTAGAAGCTTTTACTTCCGAGTCGAACACAGATTTCAGGACACAGCTGCAGAGGCTCCAGGACGCGGG
>CAZQFD010000156.1:0-2805 GCA_964592535.1 uncultured Lachnospiraceae bacterium
TCTGTCAGAGTCGTGCCTCCGTCCCATATCCCCTGGGCGACCGCCGTCAGGGGCTCGAGCTCGGATAGCAGCATGACCGTGCACAGGAGCAGGCTCACTAAGCGTTTCTTCATATCCATAGTCACTCACTCCCTTCCTTTAGATCTTTCCTGTGAACGCAAAAAGAAAGCGCGTCACGCCCACAGTATGCCTGTGGACGCAGCGCGCCTTCTTTCTATACAGGATGATATGAAGAGACAGGCTCAGTCTGTCTCTTGTCTCTTGTCTCTTGTCTCTTGTCTCTTGTCTCTTGTCATAAGTGTATCGTGGACGATCACCGCTTGTCAAGCCCTCTTTTCGAGAAGATCGATGCAAAACGGAGTGACCTTATCACCCGTCTATATGTTAAAATGATACTATCCTAAATGATATAGTAGATCGTGGCGTTTGGCAAGGATCTTTCACCTTATTTTCAGGGGATATCGCATCAATGATCGGAGGATCATGTGATATCCTCCCTTCTAAGTAACAAGTTTTTATTATTTCACCTGTCTACTTGACGGGGAGCGGTTCACTTAATGTTTTATTCGACTTTTTCTTCTTTACTGTTTTTCGCGTTCCGTTTAAGCAGCTCGAAGCCCGAGAGCTTGGAGCTCGCGCTGGGGTTAGAGTTTATGGCGCGCTTCATTAGCCTGCTCATCTTATCGACTGAGAGCTGGCGCTTTTCCAATACCGACCCAAAGCGCTTTGAGAGCTCATAGGCCATATTTTCTGAAAGGGCTTCGACTCTCTCTTTCCTGAACGCGCTTCGTACTTCTTCACGCTTCTTAGCATTCTTTACCCCCTGATCAAAGCTCTCTCTCCACACTTCCAGCTTGTCCGCCATCACGGCACGTCTAGAGCTCAATCTATCTTCTACCACTACCATCGTCCGTCCGATCAGATCCTCCCACTCATCTCTGGTGATACGTCCGTCCTCACGCGCCTTGTGAAAGGCAGCCCGAAGATCCGCGAGATCCTCCGGTATATTCGCCATGGCTTCATCCATCTCTTCATTGGCCTTTGAAACGAGCTGAGAGAGTGTTTTTATATTAAACGCAGTCTTAGCGGAGACCACAGTATCTCCCGTGAACAGGAAGGTCAGCAGCGAATCCGTCAGGATGAGCGTAAGCTTTGAGGGGATATATATAAAACCCTCTATCCAGTCGTACGCTCCGTAGGTCAAAAGTACGGAAAATACGCCCCAGCAAAGGGAGCTAGGCAGACTGATATAGCCGTTCTTACTGGCCATGGGCGAGCCTGTATAATCCCAGTACTTGACCGCGAAGAGCTTCTCCATCAACATTCCCGTGAAATATTCGAGCACTGTCGCCGCAACCATGCCTGCGATGAAGACAAGAGGTGGATGTACATAAAACGGCAGGGCTGTAAAAAGTATGATGACCCCGCCGAAGCCGTAGATCGGTATCCATGGCCCTATCAGAAATCCCCTGTTGACTGCTCTCCTCTGCCGCACCGATACATAGACTGATTCGAATATCCAGCCGAAGAAACTGAAAATGTAAAAAAGGAGCAACCATTGTGAAAAAGCATATTCTCTCATAATTGTTCTCTCTCTTAGATATTTGTCTCGGAGCCGCTTTGTACCGCCTGAGATCTGCCGCATTTCTCATGAAAACAAGAGCCGAGACATGAAGTATCATCTCTTTATGTCCCAGCCCTTGTTCTGTATCAGATCTTTAGCTTTCGACTATCTTTTTTATCTTTTCCTCGAGGTCTGCGTCCAGTTCCGCCACAAGCTTCTTTGCGTCTTCAAGATCTTTGCCCTTTACTCCGCAATAGAATTTAAGCTTCGGCTCCGTTCCTGAAGGCCTTACGCACACCCACGCGTCGTCGTTCAGTTCATAATAGAGCACATCGGACACAGGCAGCCCCGTAGGAGAGCTCTCTCCCGAAGCGACATCTTTTATGAAGTCCTGCTGATAATCTCTTATCCTCTGAACTTTATAGTTTCCGAAGGACTCAGGCGCCTCGGCTCTGAATGTGTCTAGGATCTTGACTATCTTCTTGAGGCCTTCTATGCCCGCTAACTCAAGGGACTTGGTATACTCTCTGTAATATCCGTACTTTTCATATATATCCAGCATGACATCCCAGAGGGTCTTTCGCTCCTTCTTATAGTAGGCCGCCGCCTCACAGAGTGAAGCTACCGCGGATACAGCGTCCTTATCGCGGGCGTAGGCGTCTATCAGACAGCCATAGCTCTCCTCCATGCCGAAGAGGTAGTGCCCCTCGCCTTCGATCTCCGTCCTCAGTATCTCTCTGCCGATCCACTTGAACCCGGTAAGCACTTCCACGAGCTTACAGCCGTAGTTTTTCGCGATCGCGTCGAGAAGAGCCGTTGTAACTATCGACTTTACAACTTCTCCGTCCTTAGGTATCTCTTTACGAAGCTTTTTCTGACTCAATACATATTCACAGAGCAGCGCGCCTGACATGTTGCCGGTGAGCGGTATATATTCACGGGAAGTCGTATCTTTGACGTATACGCCGAGCCTGTCCGCATCCGGATCCGTAGCTAAGACGAGGTCCGCGTCTACCTTATTCGCAAGCTCAAGTCCCAATGTAAAAGCGTCCGCCGACTCGGGATTGGGGTAAGGCACCGTGGGAAAGTCTCCGTCAGGCTCCGCCTGCTCGGGCACCTCGTATACATGGGTGAATCCGAGCTCTTTTAGCACTCTTGTCACTGGTATATGTCCTGTGCCGTGCAGCGGCGTATAGACGATCTTAAGCTCGTCCTGAGTCTCCTTTATAGCGTCTTTATTG
>CAZQFD010000157.1:0-2781 GCA_964592535.1 uncultured Lachnospiraceae bacterium
GATTATTGCCCCTTGAGGAGAGCTGCTCCGAGAGCCCGTCGGCCTTCTGTTTTATGAAATCGGCCTGAGCCGTATCGAGGGCTGTTTTTAGTTGTTCGTCGGAGATGTCTCTTCCGAAGGCTATGTTGTTCCTTATGGTATCCGAATAGAGGAAGTCGTTTTGAAAGACCGCTCCAAATAAACTGTGAAGCCTCTCGGGATCCATGCTCCTTACGTCCTCGCCCCTTATCCTTACGGCGCCTTCGTTCGGATCATAGGCCCTCAGCAGCAGATTGACGATCGTGCTTTTTCCACAGCCCGTCGGCCCGATGATCCCGAGAGTCTCGCCCTTTTTGAGACTGAAGTTTATATCGGAAAGATCGTTCTCTACTCCGTTATAGGAAAAGCTGACGTGCGAAAAGCAGATCTCGCTGTCCTCGTCCGTTTTAGGTATATCTGCGGGGAGGAGGTCCGCCGGCATAAGGAGCACTTCCTCGATACGCTTAGCTCCTGCGGCACCTTTCGAGTAGAGCACAAAGAGCCTTGACACCGACATGAGCGCGTTCAGGATGATCGTAAAATAGCTCAGAAACGCGATGATCGTGCCTGTCATGGTGAGACCTCGCTGTACTCTGAAAGCCCCCATCAATACCACGATAGTGAGCCCCAGATTCAGCAGCAGGTTCATCGTGGGATTAGAGATGTTCATAAGCATAGCGGCCTTCCGATCTTTGTCGGCGACAGAGCGGTTGGATTCATCGAAACGGGCTTCCTCGTGTTCCGACTTTGAAAGGGCCCTTATGACGCGTATACCGCCTATGCTCTCCTGAGAACGCCGTACCATGAGGTCTATGGCCTCCTGAGTCCGCGTATACATACGAATGCCGTATTTCGATACGAAGGATATCACCATCGCGAGGATTGGAAGGATGATGATAAGGATAGAGGTGAGCACAGGCTCCATCGAAAAGGTCATGACGATACCACCGATCAGCAGCATGGGGCCTCGTACCCCGAGCCGCTGCATACGGTCTATCATCTGATGAACATTATAGGTATCGCTCGTGAGCCTTGATATGAGAGAAGGTATCGTAAAACTATCCTCCTGATCGCAGGAGAGCGTGGTCATCTTATTGAAGAGGTCGCGGCGGATGTTGCGCGTTATGTCCCTGGAGGTCGCGCAGGACATACGGTTCGCGATGATATTCCCGCCGAAGCCTATTAGAGAGACGACGACCATCAAAAGCCCCCATATCAGGATCTTCCGCATATCCCCGAGAGGTACATATTCGTCCAATATCACCGATAACATCCACGGAAGTAAAAGCTCACTCACCGTGCCGATCGTCTTTATCAACATCTCGAATGTGATGATACCGGCCTTTGGTTTCACATATCCGGCTATAGTCCTCATCTGTTTATATCCTCCGCGCGCCTTGCGAGCCTTTCGAGCACGTCCTCAAGCAGGTCTCTTTCTTCCTCGGACATATCGTAGAACAACAGCTCCCTCCATTTTTTGAATACGGCCTCGACCTTAGGGTACAGCTCTTTGGCTTTCTCGGTAGGATAGACCTCCACGAGACGCTTATCCTGCTCGCTGCGGTGCCTTGTCACGACGCCTTTTTCCTCGAGGAGCGCGAGCTGCCTCGCCACATTAGATCTGTCCACATGGAGCTTCCTCGAGAGCTCGTCTTGGGTGATCCCGGGTGACCTGACCACCTGCGGGATATAAGGAGCCTGCCACCCCGTGATCCCTGTCTCCTTAAGCTGTACCTCCCTATACATAGTGGCGCAGCGTGAGATCGTGAGGATATTTCCCATCAAATGCTGTTTCATATCGCCTCCCTTTTGAAGACATAATGTTGCGGACGCAATCGATTCTCGCGCAAAAATTGCGCTCGCAACGAATTTTTTATATTATAGCCTATATAAGCTCGTAAGACAAGGCACATGATCCGTATATTTCATAAGTTTTGCCGCCGAAAACCATCAAAAAATATTGACAAGATATTATAAAATGATAATGGAGGATAAGCCCAAGTTCATCGATGAACGCTTTGGCTTATGCTGCATGTGATAATATCCAAATATTAAAAAGCGAAGGAGGACTTATGGCAGAGCAGAAAAAGACAGCCGGTACAGGCGGCGACCACTATATCCCCCGTGAAGAACGCAGCGGCTCCAAGTCTAAGGTCTATTTTACGAGAGAGCTTTCCGCGGAGGGCCTTTGCAGGATATATGAGCGTGTCTGCGAGGGCATGAAAGGAAAAGTAGCAGTAAAACTGCACACGGGCGAGCCTCACGGCCCCAACATAATCCCCCGTCCATGGGTGAAAGAGCTTATCGAAAAGGACATTCCCGAGGCTGTTATCGTAGAGACGAACACCTACTATGACGGGGCTCGCTTCACTACGGAGGCGCACAAAAAGACGCTTGAGGTGAACGGATGGACTTTCTGTCCGGTAGATATAATGGATGAGGACGGCACGGTCATGCTCCCAGTAAAGGGAGGAAAGTGGTTCGATGAGATGTCCATGGGTAAGGATATCGAAAACTACGATTCTATGCTCGTATTGACTCATTTCAAGGGTCATGTACAGGGCGGTTTCGGCGGCTCGGCTAAGAATATCGGAATAGGCTGCGCCGACGGCCGTGTAGGAAAGGCCATGATACATACGACCCCCGGATCCCAAGATCAGTGGGATATAGCCAAGGAAGAGTTCATGGAGCGTATGATGGAATCCGCGAAGGCGGTAGTAGATCATTTCGGAGAGAATATCACTTTCGTGAATGTCATGAGGA
>CAZQFD010000158.1:0-2763 GCA_964592535.1 uncultured Lachnospiraceae bacterium
GCTCATAGGCGTAGCGTTAGCGCCCATGACAATGGCCCAAAACATAGCCTGTGTATCGAGGCCCGGTATCGCCGCGTCCAGACCACTGACCGTGGAGGACATGGTAGGTATGACTACTCCGTTTCCGGATGAGAATATCGACATGAACGCACAAATGAAATTCATTATTGCCGGAGCAAATCTCGCGCTGGCTATGGAAGAGATAAAGTTAGTAAGCAGCTCTACGCCTCCCAACTGTGAGATTATCCCTACATATACTGTCATACCGCCTATCATTATAAGACTGTTCCAAGGTATGTCCCTGATTATCCTTTTAGGGTCGCCGCATCCTATGGCCAAAAGCAAGATCGCTGCCACGATAGGTGCTACCATCATATCAAGACCGAATACAAGATTGCATATTATATAGCCCGCAAACGCCATCAATGTGCAGATCTGATCTTTTCCGAGCTTTGCCTTTCCTCTTGAGCCAGAAAGCTCCTCTCGGGCTTCAAATGCCCTTATATCTATAGGAGCCATCTTGTGCCAGCCTAGAAAAAAATACATCCCAAAGAAGAATATCGTACCGATGACCAGCATAGTCAACGCTCCGGCCCACAGGTTTAAGGTGTAGCCTTGTTCCCCTGCATATACAGCTATATTTAGGCCTTGCATAGAGTAAGGCGATATGCCCCAGCTCATCAATTGGAACATGGTACAGAAGCCCAATGTCAGATGGTTTTTAAATCCCATCTCATAAGACAGAGCAAATACCATAGGCGTCAGTACGGAGCTTATACCCACACTGAACCAACTGGCTATACCCATGCCGAAATATAGTACTATCGGTAGCAGTTTTATCAATTTTCCCTTCGTCAGTTTCAGTACCGCATCCGCTATCAAAGACACGGTGCCGTTGTTCCTGGCCACGACGATGAGGACCTGCATACCCAACAACCTCAGGAATATCTGAACATTGAAAGAGCCGTAGACATCACTGAGCCTAAGACCGCTGATCGTGCCCAGCAGCATTGCCATAGCAAACCCCACAAGGCCTACATTGATATTACGGAAATTGGCTAAAAGTACGACCGCCACAAGCCCCAACAGAGAGATTATCGCCCATGTCATCGATCCCATTTTTCTACCTCCTCGTTTGTTTTTTTCGTAAGCTTCCCATCCATCTTTGCGAGAAGCTCCGGCCTTTTGGAATACTGTTGAAAATATCCATTCTTTTATGTAAAATATTTATATAATTTTTCTAAGATATACTCCCCAAAGATCTATAATCGTATAAAACGCCGCTCATGAGGCAAAAGGTAACGCTATATGGAACATCTCGAATATTTCATAGCCATCGTAGAGGAGAAGAATCTCACGAAAGCCGCCCAAAAGCTCTATATCTCTCAACCCTCGCTCACACGGTATGTGAACCGGCTGGAGGAAGAATACGGCGTAAAACTGCTGAACAGATCCATCTCACCAATATCTCTCACCCCGGAAGGGACCCTTTTCCTTCAGGAAAAGCTCAAGATAGAGACGACAGAGCTAAACCTGCGAAAAAAACTAAGGCAGATGGCAGGCTCCAGAGAAAAGCTCACGGTCGGCACCGGCTATGGCCGCGCCAGTCGATGGCTCCCTAGATCTATCCGACGGTTCACCGGTAGGTTTCCTGATACCGATATAGACATAATCACCTGCGGGGAGCTCTTGCTTTCGGACAAGCTGCTGCAAGGTGAGATAGACGTAGCAGTAGGCGCTTTCTCCATGGACTCAGCCGAATATGAACAGGTCCCGCTGGGTGTTGAGACCATGAGGCTCTTGGTACCCAAGGCCTTCGGGATAACTCCTCCCGGACTCACATGGGAGCAGACCTTCGACGAGCCTTATGTACTGCGCCCAGAACAGCTTGACGGTCGTGACTGCATAGAGTCTGACGGTACTATCGGATCGTATATAGGTCGCCTTTCATTGGAACAGCAATATAATATACTCCACGGCAGGACCATAACCGTAGGGAGCGCCGATGTCATCCGTATGCTTGTGCGTGACGGGCTTGGCTATGGTTATGTCAGTGTGAGTAAGGACAACAGCCATATCCGTACCTCTGCGGGAGATGTGCCCATAGTAGCCTGTACCTTGCCGGGCCTGCCGCTCACAAGATACTCTCGCGCCGTCTATAATAAGAACGGCCATGACGTTTTAAAGCTACGCGAGTTCGTTTCTATCATCCAAAAGAGCCTCGAAAATGACGTCCGTTAAAAAATCTTCTCTTGCTCTGATGGTAGCTTATTTTTAAGCAGATCTGAAATGCCGCGTAGTCTATCGTGCCATTACAATAAGGTTATCGCGCGGAAAGTTTTAGTAAAGGTTCACAAAAATATCCCTCCCGTCTCGAGCAATATGCCCGACGTTTTTACGGAAGGGATGTTTTTTATAACCTATAGATCATGCTTCGATACAAAAAGTTCTATCGACTTTAAAAGCTCCCGCACCATATACTGAGTGTATATAAGGCAGTATTCGAAAAACACACAGGAAGCGGCAGTGCAGGGCAGAAACGAGAGTACGTCGAAAGGTTCGTACTCTTTTTTCTGTTATGGCCGCTTTTAGGGCTGGAGCATTGACAAAAAAGACAAAATGAGCAGTACGATGTAGTACAGAAAAGAGATAGGCTTATGGCATTTTCTATTCGATCGACCGAAGAAGAGAGATCCTTTGCGGAGAGCTATGCAAGGCTTCATTCTATATCTTTAGCAGAGGCGTTCAAAAGAGCCTTGTTTG
>CAZQFD010000159.1:0-2738 GCA_964592535.1 uncultured Lachnospiraceae bacterium
AGGTGACATCATCGCCGACGGACCGTCCACCTCGGGCGGAGAGATAGCTCTGGGAAAAAACCCTCTCATTGGCTTCATGACATGGGAAGGTTATAACTACGAGGATGCCGTACTGCTCTCCGAGAGACTGGTGCGGGATGATGTATATACCTCGGTGCACATCGAGGAATACGAGTGTGAGGCCAGAGATACCAAGCTTGGCCCCGAGGAGATCACGAGGGACGTGCCCGGCGTGGGCGACGAGGCACTCAAAGACCTCGATGACAGAGGTATCATCCGCATAGGAGCGGAGGTACGCGCGGGCGATATACTCGTGGGCAAGGTCACTCCCAAGGGAGAGACTGAGCTTACGCCCGAGGAGAGGCTGCTCAGAGCCATCTTCGGAGAAAAGGCCAGAGAGGTAAGAGATACCTCTCTCAAGGTGCCTCACGGAGCCTACGGTATAGTGGTGGACGCTAAGGTGTTCACAAGAGAAAATTCCGATGAGTTGTCTCCCGGAGTCAGCGAATCGGTAAGGATATATATAGCTCAGAAGAGAAAGATAGGCGTGGGCGACAAGATGGCTGGACGCCATGGAAACAAGGGCGTCGTCTCGAGAGTGCTGCCCGTAGAGGATATGCCTTATCTTCCGAACGGCAGGCCGCTCGATATCGTGCTGAATCCTCTCGGTGTGCCTTCCCGTATGAACATCGGGCAGGTGCTTGAGATGCACTTGAGCCTTGCGGCCAGAGCGCTCGGCTTCAATATATCGACACCCATTTTCGAGGGAGCAGATGAGAGCGATATTCAGGACTGCCTAGAGATGGCTAACGACTATGTGAACAGCAGCTGGGAGGACTTCGAGAAGAAGTATAAGGACATCCTAAAGCCGGAGGTCATGGAATATCTCGGCTCTCACCTTGAGCACAGAGAGCTTTGGAAGGGCGTACCTATAAGCAGAGACGGAAAGGTACAGCTGCGCGACGGACGTACGGGAGAGTTCTTTGATTCGCCCGTTACCATAGGGAATATGCACTACCTTAAGCTGCATCACCTCGTAGACGATAAGATACACGCTCGTTCGACAGGCCCGTATTCCCTTGTTACGCAGCAGCCTCTCGGAGGAAAGGCTCAGTTCGGCGGACAGCGCTTCGGAGAGATGGAGGTCTGGGCGCTGGAGGCCTACGGTGCGGCATATACCCTTCAGGAGATCCTTACGGTGAAGTCCGATGATGTGGTAGGACGTGTCAAGACCTACGAGGCCATCATCAAAGGGGAGAACATCCCCAAGACCGGCACTCCCGAATCCTTCAAGGTGCTTATCAAGGAGCTTCAGTCGCTTGCGCTTGACGTCAGGGTCCTTAAGGACGACGGCACCGAGGTAGAGCTAAAGGAGAATCTCGACGATACGGACATGAACCTGCACAGACTGCTTGAAGGCGACCGCAGATACCGTGACAACGAGAGACGCGACCTAAGGAGCTACGGATATACGGAGCAGGAATTTAATAACGAAGGCGATCTCGAGGACGTAGCCGAGGAGATGGAGATCGAGGATGGTATCGATACTGAGGAGCTTATGGGAAGCACGGTCTACGATGAGGACGAAGGCTACGACGACTTATCCGACGAAGAGTAAAACGGAGGTAGACAGATAATGGCACAAGTGCAGGACACATATGAGCCTATGACATTCGACGCGATAAAGATCGGTCTGGCTTCACCTGAAAAGATACTGGAGTGGTCTCACGGCGAGGTGAAAAAGCCCGAGACCATAAACTACAGGACACTGAAGCCTGAAAAGGACGGTCTTTTCTGCGAGCGTATATTCGGCCCTACCAAGGACTGGGAATGTCACTGCGGCAAATATAAAAAGATAAGATTCAGAGGGGTCATCTGCGACAGGTGCGGTGTTGAGGTCACAAAGTCCTCCGTAAGGCGTGAGAGGCTCGGCCATATAGCGTTGGCGGCGCCTGTATCGCATATCTGGTATTTTAAGGGCATACCCTCCAGGATGGGCCTGATACTGGATATATCCCCAAGAGTATTGGAAAAGGTGCTCTATTTTGCTTCCTATATAGTACTGGATCCGGGCGATACCGGGCTTCAGTATAAAGAGGTGCTTTCCGAAAAAGAGTATCGTGATGAGCTGGAAAAACACGGCGAGGGAGCTTTCCGCGCCGGCATGGGTGCGGAAGCGGTCTTGGAGCTCCTTAAAGCCATAGACCTCGAAAAGGAGTCCGAGGAGCTTAAGAAAGAGCTGCACGATGCCTCCGGGCAGAAGCGCGCCCGTATAGTAAAGAGGCTTGAGGTAGTCGAAGCGTTTCGGACCTCCGGGAACAAGCCCGAGTGGATGATATTGACAGTCATCCCTGTCATACCTCCGGATATAAGGCCCATGGTGCAGCTCGACGGCGGCAGGTTCGCGACCTCCGATCTTAACGATCTCTACAGAAGGATCATAAACAGGAACAACAGGCTCGCGAGGCTCCTTGAGCTGGGTGCGCCCGAGATCATAGTCAGGAACGAGAAGCGTATGCTTCAAGAGGCGGTAGACGCGCTTATAGATAACGGTCGCAGAGGACGCCCCGTCACAGGCCCGGGGAACCGTGCGCTTAAGTCCCTCTCGGATATGCTTAAGGGCAAGCAGGGACGTTTCCGTCAGAATCTGCTCGGAAAGCGTGTCGACTATTCCGGACGTTCCGTAATAGTCGTAGGGCCTGAGCTCAAGATATACCAATGCGGTCTGCCCAAGGAGA
>CAZQFD010000160.1:0-2738 GCA_964592535.1 uncultured Lachnospiraceae bacterium
GCGCCGAGGTCCGTCACGTCCACGATGTATACGTAGACGCGACAGTTGTGGAGGTTCGTCACGTCCACGATGTGTCTGTGGACGCGATGGTCGTGGGGGTCCGTCACGTCCACGGTACACACGTGGACGTGACACCGTAAGCTCATGGCAGTGATACACTGCCTGTCACCTCCTTCCTATTAGAAGATAAAAATAAAACGGGGGGGGTAGACCGCCCGCCTTTGTGTTAAAAAGATACGATTATATAATATGATAAAGCGCAGTGCTTGGCAAGACTTTTTTTACCTTATTTTCAGGGGCTGTCGCATCAACGATCAGAAGACCATATTATATGCTCCCTTCTAGATAGACAGGTGAAATAATAAAAACTTGTCACTTAGAAAGGAGCATATCAATTTAGTGCGACAGTCCCTTTCTTATTATGGTATGTCAAAGGTCATCGTCACACAAAACGGTCATCTGACGACGCTTTCAGTCCGCTAGGCTCGGCGCTCCATAGCATTTTCTATCAGCATCTCGACCAATCTCTCGGGCTCTATGCCTCTCGCCTCCCAGAGCTTAGGATACATCGAGATTGCCGTGAAGCCAGGCAGGGTATTTATCTCATTAAAGATGACCTCTCCCGTCTCCCTTACAAAAAAATCTACCCTCGAAAGACCATAGCAGTCCATGGCGCTAAATATACGCACGGCCGCGCGCCTTATCACCTCGGTCGCGTCTTTGGGGAGCTTTGGATCTGTAACGGTCACGGAAGCCATATCCTTGTACTTGGAGTCATAGTCGTAAAATTCCGCCGCCGAGAATATCTCACCGACACCTGAGGCTATCGGCATCCTTCGACCGCCCCCGAATACCGCACACTCCACCTCATGCCCGGATATGAACTCTTCTACAAGGACCTTGCTGTCTAGCTCAAGAGCTTTTTCTATCCCCTCCGCGAGTTGAACGCGATCTGCGGCTTTCGTCACACCGCAAGAGGAACCTGATCTCGATGGCTTTACGAATACCGGATAAGGGAGCTTCTCCTCTACCTTAGCGATGACGCTCTCCATATCGGCTGTCTCGTAGTCTCTTATACCCACATAACGAGCCTGTCTCACTCCGATCTCATCAGCTATAGCATCTACTATAAGCTTCGTGTAAAACTTGTCCATACAGACAGCAGATGAGAGCACCCCACAGCCTACATACGGTATATCGGCTATCTCAAATAGTCCCTGTATAGTGCCATCCTCGCCGTGCTTGCCGTGCAGAGCCGGAAATATCACATCTATCGGGACGTCCGTCATCTCGCCTTCAGCGTCTGTGATGATGATACACTTTTTAGAAGCGTCCGGTCTGAGCTCCGCGGTCACTTTAGACTCGACCCAGTGTCCGCTTTTAACGTCCTCGAGCCTCTCGGTATTGAGCCATCGTCCGTCCTTAGTTATCCCTATAAGGAGGACGTTCCATTTTTCCTTGTCTATCCATGATATTATATTGGCAGCCGACATACAGGACACTTCGTGCTCTGAACTGCGGCCGCCGAATATAACAGCGATGTTTTTTTTCATGATCTCTTAAATATCGTCTGTAAAAGCTTAGCTCCTACTTTCGGTTCCTTAGGAAATCAGGTATATTTATCGTCGTCTCTCGGTTAGTCTGAGGAGACCTCGGGGCCTGGCTGCCTGTCTGCTGATAGTCAGGCGACTCATGCTGCTGTCTCGAGCTACCGAAGCCAAAATCCACGCTCGGGCCATCCTGGCGCGCGCTGTCGTCACGCACGGGCTGAGGCCTGTTTTGAGAGAACGCGGACTGTGAGGGCCCTCCGCTTGTCCTAAGCGGGGCATTCCTATATGTCCCGGAGGACTGATATGTTCCCGCGCCTGCGCTTTGAGCGTTTCTTCGCTGTCTCTTTTGAGATTCTTCCTTAGGTTCTACGATACCTGTCGCTATGACAGTGATGGTACATTCATCCTGAGCCTTCTCCTCATAGATAGCCCCGAAGATGATGTTGGCGTTGTCACCTGCAAGCTCTTCTACATAGCTCGCGGCTTCATTCGCCTCGATAAGGGATATATCTCCCGATACATTTATGATGACGTCCGTCGCTCCCTCTATAGAGGTCTCCAAAAGCGGCGACGCTACCGCCTGCTTTACCGCCTCTATGGCCTTATCGTCACCCTTCGCCTTACCTATACCGATATGGGCTACGCCCTTATCTTTCATGACAGTCTGTACATCCGCAAAATCAAGATTGATAAGTCCGGGCACATTGATGAGGTCGGTGATACCCATAACGGACTGAAGCAGTACTTCATCAGCCTTCTTGAGGGCTTCGGGCATAGTCGTACGCCTGTCTACCAATTCGAGGAGCTTATCGTTGGGAATAACTATCAGCGAATCCACGTTGTCCTTAAGTTTATTTATACCGCTTAGGGCGTTCGTCATACGCTGTTTAGCCTCAAAACGGAAGGGCTTCGTGACTATGGCCACCGTAAGTACCCCCATCTCCTTGGCTATCTTAGCGATCACAGGCGTAGCTCCAGTACCCGTACCGCCTCCCATACCGCAGGTCACGAACACCATGTCTGCGCCCTTGAATATCTGCTGCAGTTCTTCCGCGCTCTCCTCGGCTGCCTTTTCACCTATCTCAGGTCTTGCACCCGCTCCGAGCCCCTTGGTCAGTTTCTCTCCTATCTGTACAGGTGTAGGAGCCTTGCAGAACTGAAGCGCCTGCTTATCGGTATTGACGCCGA
>CAZQFD010000161.1:0-2713 GCA_964592535.1 uncultured Lachnospiraceae bacterium
CGGAAAAAAGAGATAAAAAAGCTCAAGAGATTTAGACTGCAACAGAAATGATTTTCGATTTTGGAAAGAAATTATGTTATAATAGGATATGATGACGCTTTCGCGGAGCGAATCGACGCCTTAGACAGAGAGATATTCAAAGCGTCGCCGTGGGGATCGGCCTCCGTAAAAAGCATAGGAGCCTCGGAGGCCGTAGATTGCTTCGCGGTCTTTGCAAAAAATGAAAAAGACACCTTTTGTAAAAGCCGCGGTCGGACAGGCCGCGGAGGGGCCGAAAGTCCCGCTGCCCGAGGAGAGCTTATAGCCTATATCATATTTTCGTTAGGTGAGGAGGCGGAGATATATCGCATAGCGGTGAGGGAGGATAAACGCCGTCTGGGCATTGCCGGGAGACTTATGAGAGCGGTCATAGAGAGATCACGCTCCTTGGGGACGAAACGCCTTCTTCTGGAGGTCCGGGAGACGAACCTTCCTGCGATAGCGCTTTATGAGGGCTTGGGATTTAAGACCTATCATCGGAGGAAAGATTATTATAAGGAGCCTCTCTGCGACGCTCTCATGATGGACATGGAGCTTTAAGAGCGCTCCGGAGGATATGGATATGTTTGATGTTTGTTTATTGGGCACAGGCGGCATGATGCCCATGCCGAACCGCTGGCTCACTTCGCTCATGCTGCGCTGCGGCGGATCGGGCATACTTATAGATTGCGGCGAGGGGACGCAGATCGCGGCGAAGGAAGCGGGTTGGTCCCCGAAGCCCATCGACATCATGTGTTTTACGCATATGCACGCGGATCATATAGCGGGACTTCCCGGTATGCTGCTTGCCATGGCCAACGCCGACAGGACGGAGCCGGTGGTGATGATCGGCCCCAAGGGCCTTTACAATGTAGTAAAGTCTTTGTGCTGTATCGCGCCTGAGCTGCCCTTCGAGCTTCGCTTCATCGAGCTGGATCAAAATACCGAAGAATATAAGCTCGGCGGGTTCATCATAAGCTGCTTTAAGGTAAAGCATAATATAACCTGCTACGGCTATTCTGTCTCAGTGCCGAGAAAAGGCAAGTTCAATGTAGACGAGGCCAAGAGGCTCGGCATAGACGTGAGATATTGGAACGCGCTACAGCACGGGGATACCGTGAAGGACGAGATGACAGGCAAGACCTATAGGCCTGAGCAGGTGGTGGGTCCGCAAAGGCGCGGGATAAAAGTGACCTATGTCACAGACACGAGGCCTTGCGACAATATTATCCGCGCAGCGTCGGGAGCGGATCTCTTTATCTGCGAAGGCATCTATGGGGAAGAGGGCATGGAGCAGAAAGCCAGGCTCTATAAGCATACGACCATGCAGGAATCTGTGCGGATGGCCGCGAAAGCGGAGATACCGCCCAAGGAGATGTGGTTTACGCATTACAGCCCCTCTATGCCGGATCCCAAACGCTATATCAATGAGATGAGGAAGATATTTCCCAATGTATACTGCGGGAAGGACGGGATGAAGAAAGAACTGGTATTCGACGAGGACCCTACATGAAAAAAGACGTACTGATACTCGGCATAGAGAGCTCCTGCGATGAGACTGCCGCGGCTGTGGTAAGGAACGGACGGGACGTGTTGTCGAATATCATATCTTCGCAGATAGACATCCACACTGTTTACGGAGGGGTCGTACCGGAGATAGCGTCGAGACTTCACTGTGAAAATATCAACGGAGTCATACGCCTCGCTTTAAAAGAGGCTGGAGTAGGCTTTGGTGACCTGGACGCCATAGCCGTGACGGCGGGGCCGGGGCTCGTGGGTGCCCTGCTCATAGGAGTATCGGAGGCCAAGGCCCTTTCCTATGCTCTTCATAAGCCGCTCATAGCTGTACACCACATAGAAGGCCATGTAGCGGCGAATTATCTTACGCATAAGGAGCTGGAGCCGCCATATGTCTGCCTTATAGTTTCCGGAGGCCATACAGACCTCTGCATAGTGAAAGACTATGAGAGCTATGAGATGATAGGACGAAGCGTAGACGACGCCGCGGGAGAGGCCTATGATAAGGTGGCGAGAGCCATAGGTCTTGGTTATCCGGGAGGGCCGAAGATAGATAAGGCCGCGAGGGAAGGCGACCCTCACGCCGTAGCTTTCCCCTCGGGCGAGGTGAAGGACAGGCCCTACGATTTTACATTTTCGGGTCTTAAATCGGCTGTCCTAAACTATATAAATAAGGCACGCATGAGCGGAGAGGAGCTGAACACGGCGGATATAGCGGCGTCCTTTCAGGAAACTGTAGTACATTCGCTTGTGTCAAGGATCGTGGACTGCGCTAGGGCATACGGATATAAGCAGATAGCCATGGCGGGAGGGGTGAGCGCCAACTCCGCCTTGAGAGCCGCGCTTTCAGAGGCCTGCGAGAAAGAAGGGATGAGTTGCTGCTATCCCGAGCTTTTGTATTGCACGGATAACGCGGCCATGATAGCCGCCGCGGCATACCCGAGATATTTAAGAGGTGAGACGGCGGCTCTCTCCCTGAACGCAAAGCCGGGCCTGAGGCTCGGCGAAAGCGTCTGAGGAAGCGTGAGAGAACGACTCTCGCTGTTTATACGAGGGCGAAGATATGGAAGATTTTAAAAAGATAGACCTTGAGCCGAGAGACGGCCTTGAGACGGAAGGACAGCATCCTAAGTATACCGCTATCGTGCTTGCCGCGGGGACAGGTTCCCGTATGGGT
>CAZQFD010000162.1:0-2688 GCA_964592535.1 uncultured Lachnospiraceae bacterium
GCTCATCATCAAGCGCCATAGGCCCTATGATCGAGATATACAAGGTGAGCGATGCGCTTATGGGGATCAATGATGTGGCAAAGACAGCATGCATCAGCATCTCCGGCGATACTATCATGAAGGAATGTTTTTCTTCGGGAGAGGATGATGAGATAGATGAGACGGTAGCGGTCTCTAAGCTCAGCGAGATACGAAACGATGAACTGAGGACGCAGATAGTGGACTATGCTCTGCAATTCGTCGGAGGGAGATACAGCTACGGCGGTACTTCTCTTACGAGCGGGGTCGATTGTTCGGGCTTCACAATGCAGATATTCGCGAATTTCGGGATAAGCACCGGACGCGACAGTAGGACTCAGGCTTCAGCCTGCGCCTCTAAGAGCCTCAGCGAGCTGGAGCCCGGAGACGTAGTCTTTTATTCCTTTAACGGCAGCATAGACCATGTAGCTATATATATAGGGGATGGCAAGATCGTCCATGCCGCAAGCGAAACGACGGGTATCACGACGAGCAGTCTCTATTACAGGACGCCGGTAAAGGCCGGGAGCTTCATTTGACCCAAAAGTCCATCGGCCCCAAGGCTTAGCCTTGGGGCCGATCTTTACGTATACGCCTTCTATGCTTATACCTCCGGCTCTATGAGTCCGTAGGTATCGTCTTTTCTCTTATATACGACGCAGGTATCGTCAGTCTCCGCATTCTTAAATACGAAGAAATCGTGTCCCAAAAGCTCCATCTGGAGACAGGCTTCCTCGGGATCCATGGGTTTAAAGTCGAATTTCTTGATCTTTACTATCTTTATCTCCGCTTCTTCCTCAGGAGAACCCTCCTCGATGAACAGCGATGAGAACGACTCGACGTGCTGTGTCCTGTCGATCAGCTTGTTGCGGTGCCTGCGTATCTGCCTCTCGATGATCTCTTCCACGAGATCTATGGAGACATACATATCGGTCGAGCTCTCTTCTGCTCTTATGATGGAGCCCTTTATAGGGATCGTGACCTCTATGGTCTGCCTGTCCTTCTGTACCGAGAGCGTGACGGCGGCGGTCGTATCCGGAGTGAAGAATTTTGAGAGCTTCCCTAACTTCTTTTCGATCTGGGCTTTGAGTCCCTCTGTTACTGTTATGTTGCGTCCCGTGATCGTAAATTTCATCAAATCACATCCTTTCAGTGTAGGATAAGGACGGATCTCGTCCTAAGCATTGGGCGATATAGATCGTCTTTTGCTTGATTTGATTATATCATAAAGCGGAGCCCATTTCGACCGTTTACACTAAAATTTATCTGAGATATATATTAAAATTATGCAAGATGACCGCGGACATTTTCGTGGAGATTAAATCTTTCTAAATTCGGCTTGTAAACTTGTTTAAAAGTTTATATGATGATAAAATATCATAGTTTGGAGATGGCTTTTAAAAGGTGGGGAGGGCCCGCCGCTTTTGCGGATAACATAGGAGCTTGCGATGGCGACTATCATTGAAAGATTTTTTGGAACACACAGCGACAGA
This sequence comes from uncultured Lachnospiraceae bacterium, assembly GCA_964592535.1. Lineage (GTDB taxonomy): Bacteria > Bacillota > Clostridia > Lachnospirales > Lachnospiraceae > Avilachnospira. The sequence goes on from CAZQFD010000162.1 coordinate 1,512, forward strand.
GAATTAAAACGCATATATCCCATAGTGGATGAGATAGAAGCGCTTTCCGATAAAATGGCCGCCATGAGTGATGAGGAGCTTAGGGCGCAGACTCCGCTCTTTAAGGAGAGACTGGCAAACGGAGAGACTTTGGACGATCTGCTCCCCGAAGCCTTTGCCACGGTGAGAGAGGCGGCGACGAGGGTGCTTGGCATGAGGCATTTCCGCGTACAGCTCATAGGCGGTGTGGTGCTTCATCAGGGTCGTATAGCGGAGATGAAGACCGGAGAGGGAAAGACTCTCGTCTCGACCTGCCCCGCGTATCTGAACGCACTCACCGGCAGAGGCGTGCATATCGTCACCGTGAATGACTATCTGGCAAAGCGTGACGCCGAGTGGATGGGACAGGTGCATGAGTTCTTGGGCCTTTCGGTCGGCTGCGTGCTGAACTCCATGAATAATCAGGAGCGCAGGGAGCAGTATAAGAAGGACATCACCTATGTCACGAACAATGAGCTAGGTTTCGACTATCTTCGCGACAACATGGCCATCTACAAAGAGAACCTTGTACTTAGGGAGCTGGCCTATTGTATCATCGATGAGGTGGACTCTGTATTGATAGACGAGGCCCGCACACCGCTCATCATCTCAGGCCAATCGGGCAAGAGCACGAAGCTCTATGAGATGTGTGACGTGCTTGCTAAACAGCTTCAACGCGGAGAGGCTTCGGCAGAGTTCTCCAAGTTCAACGCGCTCATGGGCGAGGAGATAGAAGAGACGGGAGACTTCATCGTGGATGAGAAGGAAAAGGCCGTCAGCCTCACCGAGCAGGGCGTAAAGAAGGTAGAGGATTTCTTTCATATAGAGAACCTTGCCGACGCTGAGAATCTGGAGATACAGCATAATATCATATTGGCGCTCCGTGCGCACAACCTCATGTTCAGAGACCGCGACTATGTGGTCAAGGACGACGAGGTGTTGATCGTGGACGAGTTCACAGGACGTATCATGCCGGGAAGGCGCTATTCGGACGGCCTCCATCAGGCGATAGAGGCCAAGGAGCATGTTCGTGTAAAGAGAGAGAGCCGCACGCTCGCGACCATCACATTCCAGAATTTCTTCAACAAGTTCGAGAAAAAGGCGGGCATGACCGGTACGGCCCAGACCGAGGAGAACGAGTTCCGAAGCATATATTCCA
>CAZQFD010000163.1:0-2683 GCA_964592535.1 uncultured Lachnospiraceae bacterium
GCTTATGTATCTTCGTCTTCAGCTCCGAGAGGATCCTGTCGCTCGTGTTTATGCCCATATCGGCCATGACGAGCACTTCCTCGAGCTCCTCGAAAAAGTCATCATCTACCTCTGAGTAATCCCCGAACACGTTGTCAAGGCTGTCCGCGATACTGTCTCTTGTCTTTTTCAGACCCGCCTTGAGCCTTTCAAAAAAACCTGCCATATATCCTCCGATCTATGCACCTTCATAAGATCCGTGTCTCAGCTTAGCGAGTCGCTCACGAGATCCACTGATACTAGGGCGGTAACACCTTTTTCCTGCATGGTGATCCCGTAAAGCCTGTCGCAATATTCCATGGTGCCGCGCCTATGCGTAATGACTATGAACTGGATAGTGTCCGTGAGCTTTTTGAGGTAAGCCGCGAACCTATCTATATTGGAATCATCTAAGGCCGCCTCTATCTCGTCCAAAAGACAAAAAGGCGAAGGTTTAAGCCCTTGGATCGCGAAAAGCAGGGCTATGGCTGTCAAAGCTTTCTCTCCGCCTGAGAGCTGCATCATATTTTGCAGCTTCTTTCCGGGCGGCTGTGCGTTTATGACGATCCCGGCGGACAGCTCGTCTCCGTCCTGCGCCTCGGCAAGCTCAAGCGTACCGCTCCCGCCCCCGAAGAGCTCCTTAAATACCCTGTCGAACTCTCTTTTTATCTCCTTAAAGCGCTCGGCAAACTGCTTCTTCATGCCTTTATCCAGCTCATCTATCACGGAAAGTATAGATGCCTCGGAGCTCATAAGATCTTCGTGCTGTGTCTTTAGGAACTCGTAACGCTCCGATACTTCTTTATATTCTTCTATAGCCGCAAGATTCACCGAGCCTATGGCCTTCATCCTCTGCTTGAGAGCCGAAAGCTCCGAGTCAAGCTCCTCAGAAGGGCCGAGGCTCTTATCCTCATATCCTATGGCTGAGTTAAGCGTAAGTTCATATTCCTCCCAGATATACGCGCTCCGCTCCTCGAGGATCTGCCTTTGCCTGTCCCTTGTGTTGGTGAGCCTTATAAGCTCCTTCTCAAGCGACAAGAGCTCGGACTGAAGTTCCTCTTTCCTCGCAAGATGATCCTTCTGGGTGGCGGTGAGCTTAGACTTTTCTAAGCTAAGCTCCGAGAGCAGCTCTTCCTCTTTTTTTATCTCTTCAGAGAGCCTTTTTATCCCTTCTTCGATCGCCTTCGCCTCTTTTTCCTTTTCGCTTATGTCCTCAAGGCTCATCCTGCGTTGTTCATAAAGATGTTCTCTATCGGCGATAAGACCGTTTATCTCTTCTATGATACGGCTCAGGTTCTCGTTTACGAATCCCGCCTTTTGATTTATACCGCTGAGTTTGAGCTTGAACTCAGATATTATCTCAAGGCTCAGCCTGTTCTTTTCAAGGGAGATATCCGATAGCTCAGATCTCAGATCGTCTATCTCCGAGGCAAGCTCTTTTTCTTTTTGTTCCGCTTCGGATAGCTCGGCGTTCAGCTCATCCAGTTTTTTCGCCTCCGCGCGAGATGCCTTATCAAGGTCGTCTATCTCTCTTTGGCGCCCGAGCAGATCTGAGCGGTCTCTGTAAGCACCTCCGGCAATGGATCCGCCCGGCATGAGCAGCTCCCCCTGCAAGGTCACTATCCTGAGCCTATGTCCGTAGCTTCGGGCTATATTGAGCGCCGAGTCCATATCTTGGACCACCAGAGTCCTTCCCAGCAAAGAGCCTACGAGCTCTTTGTATTCCTCATCGAAGCTCACTATATCCGCGGCTATCCCTACTACGCCAGCTTCTTTAAGCGCGTCTTTATACACGCCCCTGTCTCTTGACTTCACGGCGTCGAGGGGGAGGAAAGTAGCTCTCCCCGCTCTGTTTCGCTTTAGATAGCCTATTATCTCTTTCGCGGTGCTTTCGGTATCAGTGACTATATTTTGTATGCTGCCTCCGAGAGCCGTTTCTATCGCGGTCTCATATCTTTGCTCCGTATGTATGAGATCCGCGACTACTCCCTTTATCCCCCTGAATGAGGCGCGTCTTGCCATCACGCTCCGTATGCTCTGCCCATACCCCTCATACCTCTCCGCGAGGTTTTTAAGCGTCTCGAGCCTCGCGGCAGTCTTTTCGTGCGCCTTTCGGCATTCGCTTATGGTCTTGTTAAGCTCCTTTATCTCAAACGTCTTTTCATTATATTCCTGTTCAGACTTTTGAAGCCAAGCCCTGGCTTTTTCTTCTCTTTCATCTACCGTGGAGAGTGATGAACGCTTTCGCTTTATGGCGCGCATCCAATCGGGTTCGGTATATCCGATCTCCTCATCTTCCGTCGGCTCGTCTTCGCTTTCGGCAGGCCCTTCGCCGCTTTCATCGCGGTCTTTTTTTTCATCATTATTAAAAGCCTCAAGTTCCCCGGCAAGCTCTGCCTCATCGATCTGCAGCGCTGCGCAGAGCTCCTCCTTAAAGCTCTCTGTCTTATATAGAATGGCCTCGAGCTCTTTTACCTCTTCCTCATCGCTCCCTTCTATCAGTTTCAGCTCCTCCTCAAGCTCCGATATGGAGGCGATCTGCTTTAAGGCTCGCTTCTTTCTCTCATCTATGTCGGAAGCGACCTTATCTATATGCTCTTCATATATGGAGATATTAGACCTTTTAGACTCTATCTCTGTCGCGATGGTGCTTCGCCTGTTCTTA
>CAZQFD010000164.1:0-2657 GCA_964592535.1 uncultured Lachnospiraceae bacterium
GAACCGTGCGCTCAAGTCCCTCTCGGATATGCTTCAGGGCAAGCAGGGACGTTTCCGTCAGAACCTGCTTGGAAAGCGCGTCGACTATTCCGGCCGTTCGGTGATAGTCGTAGGGCCTGAGCTCAAGATATACCAATGCGGTCTGCCCAAGGAGATGGCTATAGAGCTGTTCAAGCCCTTCGTCATGAAGGAACTTGTGCAAAACGGCACCGCACACAACATAAAATCCGCGAAAAAGATGGTAGAGCGCATGGAGCCTGAGGTATGGGATGTGCTCGAGGATGTCATAAAGGACCACCCCGTTATGCTGAACCGCGCCCCGACGCTCCACAGGCTCGGCATACAGGCTTTCGAGCCTATACTTGTAGAAGGTAAGGCTATAAAGCTACACCCGCTCGTATGTTCTGCGTTCAACGCCGACTTCGACGGAGACCAGATGGCCGTACACCTTCCCCTTTCGGTGGAGGCGCAGGCGGAGTGCAGGTTCATGCTGCTCTCGCCTAACAACCTGCTCAAGCCTTCGGACGGAGGCGTGGTAGCCGTACCGTCTCAGGACATGGTGCTGGGTATATATTATCTTACGCAGGAAAGACCCGGCTCAAAGGGCGAGGGCAAGGCGTTCAGATCTGTGAACGAGACCATACTGGCCTATGAGAGCGGAGAGGTGACGCTGCACTCCAGAGTAAAGACCAGAGTAAAGAAAGAGCTTCCCAACGGCACGGTAAAGACCGGGATCATTGAGACTACTGTGGGCAGGCTCATATTCAATGAGGTGATACCTCAGGATCTGGGCTTCGTAGATAGGTCTAAGGAGGAGAATATCCTTCTTCCCGAGATCGACTTCCTTGTAAGGAAGGGCGATCTTAAGGACATACTCGAGAGGATCATGCGTATCCACGGTGCTACGGATACGGCGGAGGCCCTCGATAACGTAAAGACCATAGGATATAAGTATTCTACGAAAGCCGCTATGACTGTATCCATCTCGGACATGGTAGTGCCCGAAGGAAAACAGCAGCTGCTTGACGATACGCAGAAGATAGTAGACAGCTTCGCCGTGGATAAGGAACTGGGGCTCCTGACCGAGGAGGAGCGATATAAGCAGGTCATCAACGCTTGGAAGGAAGCCGATGACAAGCTCACGGAAGAACTGCTGACGGGACTCAGCGACTACAACAACCTTAAGATGATGGCAGACTCGGGAGCGCGTGGTTCCGATAAGCAGATCAAGCAGCTCGCCGGCATGAGAGGACTGATGGCCGATACGACCGGACACACGATAGAGCTGCCGATCAAGTCGAATTTCCGTGAAGGATTGGATATACTGGAATATTTCATCTCGGCGCACGGAGCGAGGAAGGGACTTTCCGATACGGCCCTTCGTACAGCCGATTCGGGTTATCTTACAAGACGAATGGTAGACGTGGCTCAGGATCTCATCATAAGAGAAGAAGACTGTTCCGCGAGCAGGGACGACATCCCCTGTATGGAGATAAGGGCCTTCAGAGACGGCAGTGAGATCATAGAGGAGCTCGAGGAGAGGCTCACGGGCAGAGTCATCGCCGAGACCATCATAGACCCTGAGACTAAGGAGATAGTCATAAAGGCGAACCATCTCTGCACGGCCGATAAGGCGAAGATGGTCGTGGACGCGTTGGATAAGATGGGCAGGGATTCCGTCAAGATACGCACGGCCCTCACCTGCAGATCCAAGGTGGGTATCTGCGCTAAATGCTACGGGGCGAATATGGCCACCAGCAAGCCTGTGCAGACGGGAGAGGCCGTAGGTATCATCGCGGCCCAGTCCATAGGAGAGCCCGGCACGCAGCTCACCATGCGTAACTTCCATACCGGAGGCGTGGCTACGAATCAGGACATCACACAGGGTCTGCCCCGTGTCGAGGAGCTTTTCGAGGCGCGTAAACCTAAGGGGCTTGCTATCATCTCCGAGCTGGATGGCGTAGTCAGCTTCAAGGATACTAAAAAGAAGCGTGAGATCACCGTCACGAATACGGAGGACGGAAGTTCTAAGACTTATCTTATACCGTACGGCTCTAGGATAAAGGTAGCCGACGGTGATATGGTAGAGGCCGGCGATGAGATCACGGAAGGCTCTGTGAACCCTCACGATCTTCTTAGGATCAAGGGACTCAGGGCGGTACAAGATTATATGCTGCGCGAGGTACAGCGTGTATACAGACTTCAGGGTGTTGAGATCAATGACAAACATATAGAGATGATCGTACACCAGATGTTGAAGAAGGTGAGGATCGAGGACGAGGGAGACTCGAATTTCCTGCCCGGAACTACGGTAGATGTGCTAGAGTTCAATGAAGGGAGCGAGAGACTGGAGTCCGAGGGCAGACAGCCCGCCGAAGGCCGTCCCGTCATGCTTGGTATCACTAAGGCTTCTTTGGCGACGGATTCCTTCCTTTCTGCGGCTTCTTTCCAGGAGACCACAAAGGTGCTCACCGAAGCGGCCATAAACGGAAAGATCGACCACCTAAGAGGTATAAAGGAGAATGTGCTCATCGGTAAGCTGATACCCGCGGGCACCGGCATGAAGGAGTACGCAGACATCACGCTCTCTACCGACGCTTTGGAAGCTCCGGAGCTGTCCGAGGATATGTTCATCATGGACGAGACCTCGGAGGAAG
>CAZQFD010000165.1:0-2635 GCA_964592535.1 uncultured Lachnospiraceae bacterium
TAGCAGAGAAGCCGCGGGCTCTGTAAGATCTGCTTCCGCGGATAAATAAAATAAAATAAATTAAATTAAATTAAATGGAGGGATCCGTATGAAAAAGTCAGCATTGATCTTAGGAGGCGTCGCGCTTATCGCGGCAATGCTCTCGGGCTGCGGAAGCAGCGGCAGCGAGGGCGAATACGCAGGGCGGACGCTGCACATATATAACTGGGGAGAATACACAGGTGAAGATCTGATAAGCGATTTTGAGGAGCTCACCGGTTGCAAGGTCGTCATGGACACCTTCGATTCGAACGAGCAGATGTATATAAAAGTGGCGAACGGGGACTCCTATGATATACTTGTGCCCAGCGATTATATGATCGAGAGGCTTCTTCAGGAGGACCTCCTTCAGCCCCTTGATAAGGACAAACTGGACTGCTTCGATGTATTGGATCCTGACGTTCTCGGTCTGCCTTACGACCCGAACAATGACTATTCTGTGCCTTATTTCTGGGGCACTGTCGGCATAGTATATGATAAAGATAAGGTCGATCTCGCGGATCTCGAGGCTGAAGGCTTCGGTATCTTCGCGAATGAGAAATATAAGGGCGATATATACCTCTATGACTCCGAAAGAGATTCCTTCATGATGGCCCTTAAGTATCTTGGCTACTCTATGAATACTGATGATGAAGATGAGATAAATGAGGCCTATGAGTGGCTGCTTGACGTAGTAGAGACCATGGAGCCCGAGATAGTCACCGATGAGATAATCGACAACATGGCTCAGGGCAGGAAAGCGCTCGGGCTCGTCTATTCCGGAGACGCTACTTATGTGATAAGCGAAAACCCGGATATGGGATATTACCTGCCTGAGACAGGTACTAACATCTGGTCTGACGCGATGGTCATCCCCAAGAATGCCGAGGATCCGGAGCTTGCGCACGAGTTCATAAATTTTGTATCGAGCTATGAGGCCGCACTGGATAATTCCATCACCGTAGGCTACACCTCGCCCAATCTCGAAGTCATGGAATATCTTTCAGGCGAGGAAGGTGATTTCTACGGCATAAACGCCTACATCCCCCGATCTGACAATGAGAATGACGAGGTGTTCAACTATGACCCCGATACGAGGGTGCTGATCTCAGATCTTTGGAGCAGAGTAAAGATAGCGGCTTCCAATGCGGGTTGACGATAGAGCTGGATCCATACTGCTTTTCTCATGATAGAACGGTCTTTCCCGTTAAGATGATTTTCCCCGCGATTCTGCCGCGGGGGCATAACAAAGCTCTCTTTTCTCGGTATTGACCTATATACATATCAAAGCTGCGGGCAAACAGCTCGCGAGAGATCGAAAGTATGTAGTAGGAGCCGACCGGGTCTTTCGGTCGGCTCTAAAAAATGCCGAAATTTTTTGTAGATAATGCCGATGAAGATAGGCTTGACTTAAGCAAGATTCTCCTTTAAAATTTTAACTATATCTCTTATATTTTTAATTTTCTAAGTTTTTTCGTGTTTCGATAAAGACCTAAGGCCATAGGCCTTACCTTCTCATTATCCCGCAACTTTACTTTATCTCTTCTCTGAGCCGTCTTTTCAGGAGTCTCCATGGATCTATCTTACGCTTTTTCTCTGTTCACACTTTCCGGCACGCTGCTTTTTGGAGGTATCAGCGATATGTATACCTCGAAGGTGAAAAATAAGCTTATCCTCATATGCTTCTTTCTGCTCAGCCTTTGGAAGTTCGTATTTTCCGAACCTATCCTTTTCGCCCTCACTATAAGTCTCATCCCGCTTCTAGCTTGTTTTCCTCTATATCGAAGAAGGCTCTTGGGAGCAGCCGACATCAAGCTCTTTTCACTCATCTTTTATACTTTTCCCTCATTCTATGGTTGTGAGATCCTTTTTCTGGGGCTGGCTATCGCGGTCGTGTTTTACGCCTTTTGCCTATGCGGAGCGTTCCTTTTTAAAGGGGATATTGCCTTTAAAAAAATTGACCGAAGACGCCTTCCTCTCACACCGTTTTTACTGTTCGGAACCATGCTGAGGACGCTTATATGACGGGGAAAGACCATATCTATATATGAGATCTATCAGCTATCTTGAAAGGAGGCACACATGGAAAAGATAATGGCCGTACTTACAGGAGAACGAAATTACGGCGAAAGGCTCTGCGCTTATGCCAATTTTAAACGAGATATGCCCTTTACTGCGGTCTCCTTTGATTCTATCGAGGCCTACGGCAATTTCGCGGGAAAGCATAAGATAGGCGTATTACTCACAGACGGACATCTGGAAAGCCGATGGGACTTTCGGGAATCGGGTCTTGGCAACGAGGAGATGGTCATAGGCCTTTTCGACGAGTCTGATGAAAACAGTATATTCAACAATATCGACGGCCCGGGGATAGATACCTATACGCTCATCCCGAAGTATCAATCGGCGGAAAAGATCATGCGTAGCGTCATGAGCTGCTGTAATGTCTTGGGTTGTCATTTGGGCGACGTCAGTGCAGCGAAGGACACCAGTATCATCAGCATATACTCTCCGATAAGCAGTTACGGAAAGAGCGCTTATGCGCTCACTCTGGCTAAGGTGATCTCGGCGAAAACGAAGACCTTATTTATAAATCTGGAAGAATTTTCCGGTTTTG
>CAZQFD010000166.1:0-2613 GCA_964592535.1 uncultured Lachnospiraceae bacterium
TCTGCTCGTTCATCTCATCGAGCAGCGATGAGTTAGCCGTCACGGTATAATAGTCGTCGCTCTTAAATATGTTGTAGAGGAAGGACTCCAGAGCGTCCGTACATTCGTCCGTATAGTCTGTGTCACGAGAGGTGATGATGTAGGCGGAGATATCGTTGCTCCGTCCCATCTTGGCGGCGGAACTGTAGGGGATCCACACGAAATCATCCGTACCTCCCTCCTCCAGATCGTCCTCGTCCTGACATTCTATGACGCCTATCACCGTATAGGCGTTATTACCAAGCTTTATAGTCTGGCCGACGGCCTCATCGGCGTTGTCGAAGAGCTCCGTAGCTGTATAATAGCCCAATACCGCGACACTGTTCTCCGCGGCGCAGTCCGCGTAGCTTATGTTCCTTCCGTAGAGGATGTCGTAATCCAGTATACTCATGTAGTCCTCGGAATAGCCTCCTATGGAGGTCGAGGTCATGGTATCGTTGCCGTTTTTGAGCGGCATGCTCACGCCTACTACGGGAGTGAGCTCGGCGAAGAGATCGTAGTTTTCATCATAAAACTCGTACATATCATCTACGTCGAGGCTCCTCGAGGTCATATTCGTGACGGAGACATTTATCCTGTCTACGCCCATGCTCGCGAAGCTCTCGAGTATCTCTGCCATATAGCCGTTCACTATGGAGACCAGTATGATCACGGCTGCGACGCCGATGATTATGCCCAGCATAGTGAGAAAGGAGCGCATGAGATTGCTCCTTATAGATTTAATTGCCATTTTGAAGCTTTCGAGCATAGCTATCTACATCTCCGTCAAATATGATCTTGCCGTCCACTATCTCTACGACGCGCTTAGACCAAAGCGCGATCGAGGAATCGTGGGTTATCATCACTATGGTATTGCCTTCTTTATTCAGTTCATCTATCAACCCGAGCACTTCTTTTGAAGTCCTTGAGTCCAATGCGCCCGTAGGCTCATCCGCAAGGATTATGGAAGGTCTCGCGCAAAGTGCCCTAGCTATAGATACCCTCTGCTGCTGTCCACCCGAGAGCTGGAGGGGCGTGTTTCGCCACTTTTTATCAAGTCCGACTCTCGCCAGCGCCTCCATGGCCTTCTCATGCCTCGTTTTTTTGTCGTAGCCCTGATAGATGAGCGGGAGTTCTACATTCTCAAGCAGATCCAGCTTCATGAGAAGGTTGTACTGCTGAAAGATGAAACCGATCCTGTGGTTCCTTATATCAGAGAGCTCATCGTCCGTCATCTCCGAGGTATCCTCTCCTGCGAGGATATATTCTCCCGAGGTGGGGACGTCGAGCGCTCCTATGATATTCATGAGCGTGGATTTACCGGAGCCTGATTTTCCGATTATGGCTACGAACTCGCCTTTATTTATCGTGAGGGTTATACCGTCATTGGCATGCACCTCCTCGCCTCCGATAGTATAGATCTTATATATATCGCGAAGCTCTATGAGCGGCTCGCCCTGGGCTATGCCGTCGTCGTTATCGTCCTCATCCTCGTCATCATAGTCATCATCGTCATCGAGATCTTCCTCTTCCTCGTCCTCATCTTCTTCGTCCGAGTCCTCGACTGTATCATCGGGATATTCATCATCATCCTCAGAAGCGGGGCCTTCATCGGCTCCTGCCTCATCATGCTGGGAGCTTTCCGGGCTTTTCAAAGGGTCCTCTTCGGCTTCATCATATCCTTCTAGACCCTCATCGATCTCATCGGTCAAAGGGCCTTCGGCTTCGCCCGAAGGCTCGAAGGGCATTTCGGCCTTAGATGACTCACCGTCTTCTAAAGGCCCCTCTTCGCCCTCGCCTTCTGCTTCTTTGTCTTTGCCGGAAGTTTCGCTTAGATCTCCCTCGGAGGCGATATCCTCCGCCTCCAGATCTCTGTCGACGTAAACATACTCGTCTTCAGCCTTATGTTTTTGAAACAGTTTCAGTCTCATACTTACATACGGCCTCCGCCCATGCCGCCTCCGCCGCCGGGAGCTCCGCCTCCGCCGCCCATGCCGCCGCCCATGCCGCCGCCCATGCCGCCGAACATGGTGTAGCTGGTAGTATCGGAAGTCTCGCTAACATATATCTCCTGCCCTTCCTCAAGGCCGGAGGTTATCTCTACATAATCATCGGTAGTGATCCCCGTCTCGACCGCTATCGCGGTGAATCCGTCGGGCACATCCGAAACAGCCCTTTCACTTATGCTGACCGTGCTTCCGCTGGCCGTGGTCACCTCACGGCTTCCTGAAGATATCTCCTCGGCCATCGCGAGCTGCTCGTCGGTCAGATCCTCTGTCCTTACATAGACCACATTACCTCTCTGTAATGCTCCCGAAGGCACATACAGCACATCCTCAGCCTGTTCGAGTATGATCGTCCCGTCCACATTCATGCTGGGCAGCAGATCGCCTGTCTCTTCAAGCGTCACGACTACGGGGTAGGTAGTCACACCTGAGGAATAGGTTCCGTAAAGTGAAACATTCGTGACCGTGCCTCTAAATACCTCGCCGTCAAAGGCATCCGCCGTGACGGTGACTTCCTGTCCTACCTGTACGCTGCTTATATCCAGCTCGTCTATGCTCATCTCGAAGGTAAGCTCCGAGAGGTCGTATA
>CAZQFD010000167.1:0-2596 GCA_964592535.1 uncultured Lachnospiraceae bacterium
AACATAGATCCATAACGAAGATCCTCTAATATATGTTCACTGGTATAAATACGAGTTTAGCATCAAGGAGGTAAGTTTATGGTAAAAGAAGAAGGCCGCTATGCGGCATTTAAGCTGACCTATGCGGCTGTATCTTTAGTGATCGCGGTATTTGTACTTATATTTGGCAATGCGACTCTCACTGCGTATGCGGAGGGGGGATTGAGCCTGTCCACATCCTATCCTGGTATATCGGTCTCCGCAGGAGATAGCCTGAGCATATCTGTGGACCTAAAAAACGCTACGGGCGCGGATCTTGACGCCTCGGTCTATGTGGCCTCTGTCCCCGAGGAGTTTGAAGCCTATCTTCAGGGCGGGAGCTATCAGATCTCGGCCATTCATGCGGACAGCGGAGAGACCGCGTCGTTCACGCTTCATGTCACAGTCCCCTATGAGATCTCCGAAGGGGCGTACGATATAGTGGTGAGGGCTGAAGCAGGCTCGGCATATGACGAGCTTACCATCACGCTCAATGCGGCCGAGCAGCACGGTGGGGCAGGCAGCTTCACTTCGGAATATCCTTCGCAGGAGGGCTCATCGTCCACATCCTTTTCCTTTAGCACTACTATCATAAACAACGGGCTTACGGACAGATCCTACAGCCTTTCGTCTTCCGCACCGTCGGGCTGGACGGTACGCTTTACGCCGTCCTCAGGTTCCACCCAGATAGCGGGCATAGACGTGGAGGCGGGGAGCAGTGAGGGTCTTACGGTATCTGTTACACCTCCCGGTACGGTAGAAGCGGGAGAATATACGATCTATCTGAGCGCGGTGTCGGCGGATGAGACCCTGAGTACGGAGCTTACGGTCAATATCACAGGCACCTACGGGATCGATATAGGGACGTCCTCCGGACTGTTGAGTTTTGACGCTGAGGCCGGAAAGCAAAAAGACGTTACCCTTGCCATAACGAATACCGGTAATGTGGACCTTACAGATGTCACGATAAATTCGAGCCTCCCCTCGGACTGGTCGGTGAGCTATGACTTGGAAGGCGATGATGAAGCGGAAGCCAATGTCATCTCATCCATACCGGCAGGCAGTACCGTGGAGGTGACAGCCCATGTCACGCCCTCAAGCGATTCCATCACGGGCGATTATGTAGCTACCTTTACGGCCTCTAACAGTGAGACCTCGGATACAGCGGAGTTCAGAGTCTCCATAAAAACGAGCACCATATGGGGAGTGGCCGCGATAGCCATCATTATAGCGGTCTGCGGCTGCGTGGCATATATCTTCCGTCGCTACGGGAGGCGATAAGCCATGGCTCAAAACGCTGAGATCATCATAAAGACGGAAGGCCTCACTAAGTTTTACGGCGAGAAGGCGGCGGTCTCAGACCTGGATCTCGAGATACAAAGAGGAGAGATATTCGGACTCTTGGGGCCGAACGGCGCCGGGAAAACCACCACGACCCTAATGCTCCTTGGTCTCTCGGAGCCAAGCTCCGGAAAGGCTTTTATCGACGGTATGGACTGCACGAGGCAGCCCATAGAAGTAAAGGGCATGGTGGGTTATCTTCCTGACAATGTAGGATTTTATTCGGATATGACCGGAAAAGAAAATCTGGTCTTTACCGGACGCCTAAACGGACTTAGCGATGAGGAAGCTAAGACGAGAGCGGAGGAGCTGCTGGAGAAGGTCGGTATGACGGAAGCAGCCGATAAAAAGGCGGGAGCTTATTCAAGAGGCATGACCCAGAGGCTTGGGATAGCCGATGTGCTCATGAAAGATCCTAAGATCATAATCATGGACGAACCTACGCTCGGCATAGACCCCGAAGGCATGAGAGAGCTGATGAGCCTTATAAGAGCGCTCTCCGAAAAGGAGGGGAGGACGGTACTCATTTCGTCGCACCAGTTGTATCAGATACAGCAGATCTGCGACCGAGTAGGGATCTTCGTAGAAGGCAGGCTCATAGCCTGCGGGCGCATAGACGAGCTTTCGGATGCTCTCGGCACGGACAATACCTATACGCTCGAGGTCGCGGTATATCCCGACAATGTAGGTTTTGAGAGGCTCCTTTCGGCCATGCCGGAGGTCATAGACATAAAGCGGGAAGGCGATTCTTACACCATCGGATCCACAAAAGACTTAAGGCGCGACATACAGGAACTTTGTGTGAGAGAGGATTATCAGATCATGAAGCTGCGCGCTCGCGGAGGGGATCTGGACGAGATCTACAGACGCTATTTCGAAAAGGCCGAAAAGGCCGAGAAAGAGAGAGATAAGGATGGAGACGGCAATAAGCTTAAAAAGCGGCACGGCGCATAAAGGGCTTTATGCGCTTTACCGGAAAGAGCTGTGCGACCATTTAAGGAGCCGCAGATTTTTGATCGTGCTCTTTCTGATACTTTGCACCTGTACTGCCGGAGTCTACGGGGCCGTGAGCTCTCTCGGGTCGTCCGTGCAGTCGGACGCTGAATTTATATTTTTGCAGCTATATACTACGAGTGGAAACGGGATCCCTTCCTTTTCGACTTTTATCGTACTGCTGGGGCCCTTTGTAGGGATATCTCTCGGTTTTGACGAGATAAACAGTGAAAGGAACGGGGGC
>CAZQFD010000168.1:0-2574 GCA_964592535.1 uncultured Lachnospiraceae bacterium
CCCTGCTTGACGCATATAGAAAGGGCTTCCTAAAGGAAAAGTATTGATCCAGAGGTCCGATGAAGGACCGAAAGACCTGAAGGTAGATCATAAAATACACAGAAATAGCCGCGCTAGACTTCATAAATGATTTTTAGTGTGTTAAAATACCGATAATGTAGGTTTGCGGAGAAAGAGGTCATGGTTTTCTGTGTTTTCTAGGAGAGTCTATATGTACAAGATACTTGAAGCTAAAGAACTGACGGACAAGATATACAAGATGGTAGTGGAGGCTCCGTTCGTAGCAAGATCCTGTCAGCCTGGCGAGTTCCTTATCACCAGGCTTGACGAGCGCGGCGAGAGGATCCCCCTTACTATATGTGACTATGACAGGGAAAGAGGCACAGTTACTATCATATTCCAGGTCGTAGGCGCTTCGACGTTTCGCATGGCAAAGCTCAAAGCGGGCGACGCTTTTGAGGACGTTGTAGGCCCTCTCGGAAACCCTTCGGATTTCATAAAAGATCCTATCGAAGAAGTCAAGAAGAGACGTTACTGTTTCATAGCGGGTGGCGTGGGAGCCGCTCCTATCTATCCTCAGGTGAAATGGTTCAAGGAGCACGGTATAGACTGTGATGTTATACTGGGTGCCAGATCGTATAACATGCTCATCATGGAAAAAGAGCTGGAGGCGGTCGCTAAGGACCTCTATGTCTGCACGGATGACGGTAGCTATAAGACTCACGGCAATGTCACCGTCGTACTCAAGGACCTCATCGAAGATCAGAAAAAAGAGTATGATGTAGTAGTAGCCATAGGCCCCATGATAATGATGAAATTCGTATGCCTTACCACCAAGGAGTACAACATCCCCACGATCGTATCTATGAACCCTATAATGGTCGACGGCACCGGTATGTGCGGCGCCTGCCGCCTCAAGGTCGGAGACGAGACCAAGTTCGCGTGCGTGGACGGCCCCGAGTTCGACGGACAGCTCATTGACTGGTCATTGGCGATGAAGCGCGTGAACACTTATAAGACGCAGGAGGGCAAGGCTATGCTCAAGTTGCAGGAGGGCAAAACGCACCATGGCGGATGCGGAAACTGCGGAGGTGACGAATAATGGCGATGGACGTATTATATAAAGTACCCGTAAGAGAGCAGGATCCCAAGGTAAGGGCTACGAACTTTGAGGAAGTCTGCTACGGTTATAATGAAGAAGAGGCAAAGCTTGAAGCTCAAAGATGTGTAGACTGTAAGAAGCCTAGATGTGTAGACGGTTGCCCCGTAAATATAGATATCCCCGGATTCATCAGGGAGGTCAAAACCGGAAATTATGAGAAGGCCGCCAAGGTCATAGGTCTGGCATCGACGCTCCCTTCTATCTGCGGTCGTGTCTGCCCCCAGGAGACACAGTGCGAGGGCAAATGTATCAGAGGTATCAAGGGTGAACCTGTATCCATTGGTAAGCTTGAGAGGTTCGTAGGCGACTGGGCTCATGAAAATAACATCGTGTTCACCGAAAAAGGAGAGCCTAATGGTAAGAAGGTAGCCGTAGTAGGAGCCGGCCCTGCCGGACTCACCTGCGCGGGAAAACTCGCTGAGCTTGGTTATGATGTAACTATCTTCGAGGCTCTCCATCAGCCCGGAGGCGTGCTGGTATATGGTATACCCGAGTTCCGTCTCCCCAAGGAGAGGATAGTGGCAAAAGAGGTCAAACTGATCGAGGACATGGGGGTCGAGATCAACTGCAACGTCATTATCGGAAGATCCATCACGATAGACGAGCTTTTCGAGAAAGAGCATTTCGATGCTGTATTTATAGGCTCCGGAGCGGGACTTCCTAAATTTATGGGTATTCCCGGAGAGAACGCTAACGGCGTATTTTCTGCGAACGAGTTCCTGACCAGGAACAATCTTATGAAAGCCTTCAAGGACTATGATACACCTATCATGAGGGCTAAGAAGGTAGTAGTCGTCGGAGGCGGAAATGTCGCGATGGATGCCGCGCGTACTGCACTGAGGCTCGGAGCGGAGACTCATATAGTATATCGTCGTTCGGAGGCAGAGCTTCCTGCCAGAGTCGAGGAGGTACATCACGCGAAGGAGGAGGGCGTTATCTTCGAACTGCTCCAGAATCCCGTGGAGATCCTTACGGATGAAGATGACAACGTAAAGGCCATAAAAGTAATAAAGATGGAGCTTGGAGAGCCGGATGAGTCGGGAAGGAGAAGGCCCATAGAGGTGCCCGGATCCGAATATGAGATAGAGTGCGATGCGGTCATCATGTCTTTGGGGACCTCCCCGAATCCTCTGATCTCGAGCACGACTAAGGGCCTTGAGGTCAACAAGTATAAGTGTATCATCGCCGAGGAAGATAACGGAAGGACCACGAAGGAAGGCGTATATGCGGGTGGAGACGCCGTTACCGGAGCCGCCACCGTCATCCTGGCTATGGGAGCCGGGAAGAAGGCGGCAAGGGGTATACACGAATATCTTTCGGCGAGGGCCTGATATAAGGAAAAGACCTATAAAGAATGTCGGATAAACTGACGGGAGATAAAAAACTTTGAGGGGGCTGTCGCATCAATGATT
>CAZQFD010000169.1:0-2568 GCA_964592535.1 uncultured Lachnospiraceae bacterium
ACTCCCCGCAGCTCCTTGCCTTCCAAAAACTCCAGCGACGCGCCGCCGCCCGTGGAGATATGGGTCATCTTGTCGCCGAAGCCCAGCGTGTTGACAGCAGCAGCCGAATCTCCACCGCCTATGATCGTAGTCGCGTCGGTCTCCGCAAGGGCCTTCGCCATGGCTATTGTGCCCTCTGCGAGCTTCGGATTCTCAAACACGCCCATGGGGCCGTTCCATACTACGGTCTTAGCATCCTTTACGGCCTTAGAGAAAAGCTCTATGGTCTTAGGGCCGATGTCAAGTCCCATCTGACCTTCGGGCATCTTGTCGATGTCCACATAGTCTACCGCTATATCAGCGTCTATAGGGTCGGGGAACATGGGGGCTATGGCGGTGTCTACCGGAAGTAAAAGCTGTTTTCCAAGAGACTTAGCTTTTTCCATCATCTCCTTGCAGTAATCCAACTTCGTATCGTCTACGAGCGAGCTGCCTACATTATATCCCTTGGCCTTTGCGAAGGTATAGGCCATGCCTCCTCCGATGATCAGAATATCACATTTTTCGAGGAGGTTCGAGATGACGTTCAGCTTATCAGCTACCTTGGCTCCTCCCAGCACGGCTACAAAGGGCCTCTCGGGGTCTTCTACGGCATTGCCGAGGAAGCGTATCTCCTTTTCCATCAGATAGCCTACCGCGGATACGGGCGCGTACTTAGTTACTCCCACGTTAGAGCAATGCGCTCTGTGAGCGGTTCCGAAAGCGTCGTCCACATATATGTCGCAAAGGGAGGCTAGCTCCTTCGAGAAGTTGTCCTCGCACTTTGTCTCCTCCTTGCGGTAACGCGTATTCTCAAGGAGCACTATGTCGCCATCCTTCATGGCCGCTACGGCTGCCTTAGCGTTCTCGCCTACGACCTCGGGATCCGATGCGAATCCCACCTCACAGCCCAGAAGCTCGGAGAGCCTTACGGCTACCGGCGCCAGAGAAAGAGCCGGTACAGCCTCTCCCTTGGGCTTACCGAGGTGAGAGCAGAGTATGAGCTTTGCTCCTTCGGACTGAAGCTTCTTGATGGTGGGGAGAGAGGCTACGAGCCTGTTCTCATCGGTTATCTTGCCATCCTTAAGAGGCACATTGAAATCACACCGGAGAAGGACCCTCTTGCCCTTTACATCGATGTCATCTACCGTCTTTTTGTTGAGTGTTGCCATTTTGCCATCCTTTCCGAAGCCTTTGGCTCCTTAAGATCTATCGGAAGAGTATCGTTCAAAAAAAGGCTCGCCCTACTAAAGGGCAGAGCCTTCAACGATCTATCTTGATATTACTTTACGAATCTCTCAAAGTACTTGATCGTCCTTACCATCTGAGAGGTATAAGAGTTCTCGTTATCGTACCAAGAAACCACCTGTACCTCGTAGGTGTCGTCGTCGAGCTTCATGACCATAGTCTGCGTAGCGTCGAAGAGAGAGCCGTAGGTCATGCCGATGACATCTGATGAAACTATCATATCCTCATTATAACCGTAGGTCTCGGGCATGGTCTCGGAAGCCTTCTTCATGGCCTCGTTTATGCTGTCTACCGTGATGTCTTTGCCCTTTACTACAGCAAAGAGGAGCGTGGTAGACCCTGTAACAACGGGCACACGCTGAGCCGCACCTATAAGTTTTCCGTTAAGCTCAGGGATAACGAGTCCGATAGCCTTAGCGGCGCCTGTGGAGTTGGGAACGATATTGACAGCGGCTGCTCTCGCGCGGCGAAGATCGCCCTTCCTATGAGGTCCGTCGAGCACCATCTGATCCCCTGTGTAGGCATGGATGGTAGCCATGATACCTGACTGGATAGGAGCATAATCATTGAGAGCCTTAGCCATGGGAGCAAGGCAGTTCGTGGTACAGGAGGCGGCAGAGATGATGTTATCGTTCTCGGTGAGCGTCTCGTGGTTCACGTTATAAACGATAGTCGGGATGTCGTTGCCTGCGGGCGCGGAGATGACTACCTTCTTAGCTCCGGCGTCGATATGCGCCTGCGCCTTCTCCTTCTTCGTATAGAAACCTGTACACTCGAGCACTACGTCTACTCCAAGCTCTCCCCAAGGAAGCTTGGAAGCGTCAGGCTCTTTATATATCTTTATGGTCTTGCCGTCTACCGTGATAGAATCCTCACCCGCACTTACCTTATCGGCGAGCTTATAGCGTCCCTGCGAAGAATCATACTTAAGTAGATTGGCGAGCATCTTAGGGTCTGTAAGGTCGTTTATCGCTACGATCTCCGTCTCCTTGTCGTCAAACATCTGGCGAAAAGCAAGGCGTCCGATGCGTCCGAAACCGTTTATAGCTACTTTAACTGCCATGTCTTATTCCTCCTCATACATGAACTGTTATCTTTGCTTAGAGCTTTCTCAAAACTTCAAACCACTCCTGATTATAACGTTAAATCCTTTTTTTCTCAAGTGGATATTTGTTAAATCCATGTCAACTTTACATTTTTTATGTATTTTCGTCTCTGACATATCCGGCTACGTTCGTAGCGTGGTCGCCGACCCTTTCCAGATTGGTGAGGATGTCAAGGAATATCACTCCGGCCTGAGCC
>CAZQFD010000170.1:0-2519 GCA_964592535.1 uncultured Lachnospiraceae bacterium
GCCCACGCTTCTTTCAGGAAGCCCTCTCTGCCGAGATCCTGCTTCTCTATGCCCTGCTCCTTCAGCCTGCTTATGACCTTGACCTCGGTGGCTATGGCCGCATGGTCGGTCCCGGGCTGCCAAAGCACCTCATAGCCTCTCATACGCTTATAACGGCATACGGCGTCCTGCAGGGTATTATCGAGTGCATGGCCCATATGCAGCTGCCCCGTGACGTTGGGCGGCGGCATGACGACAGAAAACGCGGGCTTTTCAGACTTTTCATCGGCATGAAAATAGCCCATCTTTTTCCATCTCTCATAGATCCTTTTTTCCATCTTCTGAGGGTCGTAAGTTTTAGAAAGCTCTGTCATATCCCGCCTCCGATCATCTTTAGGTCATGCGCCTGTAATCTTTTTTCAGCCTGCCGAGGAGCTTTGCGGCCTCTCTGCCTGCCTTTACGCTGTCCTTTTCAAATATATCCGTCACATCTTTATATTCGATCCCGGATAATACATCCAGTTTAATTTCTTCCTTCTTTATGTCAAGCCGTTTTTTATCATCGTCCGAAAGTTCGGCCTCCCCCGTTAGGAGATACCTCATCTCCCTTGCGCGGTCTGTCTTTTTTAAAAGCTCTGATCGCAGTATCAGCTCCAGCGCCTTTTTATCCTCAAAGAGCCGTATCTTTATGACCGCCATGTCCAGATACAGATCCGCTTTCGCGCGAAGGAGCTTATCCTTCCCGGCGGCGTCGGTCCCTTTTCTCAGCTCCTCATCGACCGCTTTCGCGGCCTCCTCAAGCTTATCAAAAGCAAAGCGCGCCCTGCCCGCCCTAAAGAAACTCTTTCCGGTCTCCCGAAGGTATTCATAGCGTTCAAGCCTTCCCAGCTCCATGAGCTTATCCATATAGGCGTTTATCTCATTTCGCTTATAATAACCGGATCTCGAGAGCATCATGAGGAGCATATTGCTGTCTGACTCGCCAGCGGCCCTCGCGTCCGTAAGCCTTCTAGCTAAGTCCTTTTCCGCCACCTCTCTCGAGAGCCAGCTTATCAGATCTTCGGTGAAGAAGCCCTCCGACACCATGAGAGGATAGTTGAATATCAAGAAACAAAGCTCCTGATAAGACCATATGCGCAGGTCGAGCTTTTCATAATAATACGGCACCGCCGCCCGTTGTTTACATAATATAAGCGCCATCAGAAATCCATCTCCGCCGCTACTTCCCTGCCGCTCGCAGGGAAGAACTCTCCAAATCCCAGATCCGTCAGCTTAAGCTCAAAGCTCCGCGCGCTCTTAAAGCTGAGGTCCATGGCTATCCTGGTACATCTGTCGGGCCGTTTCGGAAAGTCCTTGAAGCTGAGCTCGCGTTTCACGCTCTTTCCGAAGCGGTCTATAGGCTCAATGTCTATCTCCACATGGTCCTGCTTTTCGGGTATGAACTCCACATGGGCGGTATGATCGTACCAAGGCGTGCCCGCCGCAGCCAAGATGAGCTTGTTCTTCCTTCCCTCTACCTCTATGTCCATGAGGAACTCAAAAGCAAGCCTCGTGTCGCAGATCATAAGGACATCCCGATCCGTACCCTCAAAGATCTTTTCTGCAGCTATACAGGCACCTCTCGCGAAGATGCCTTCCTCATATATGACTCTGCGTCTCTTGCAGACGAATCCTTTAAATTCGGTGGCCCATTCCGTATCCTCAAAGCCCTTGCCCGTGAGGAATACCGATGAAAATATCTTTTTGCTCATGAGCTTTTTCGCGCACTCGGCTATGATATGATCCGCCAGTTTCTGCCCGGAAGCGGTCTCCAATACATCTATATGGAAGGCTTCCTCGAGGTCCGTACCCTCGCAGATGACCGTCTTTTTCTTAAGTCCTCTTAAGATACGAAATTCATAATAGCTAAAGCTCTCCTCGGAAAGGTCGAAGGCCGCAGCGATATTGTTATAGAGATCCTTATCCTTTTCGAGCATGTAATATATGAAAGACTCGCTGTGGCTCATGACCTCCAACCGGTCTCTTTTTATACCAAGCCCCGAGACAGCCTCTCTCACTCCGTCCATAAGCTCTCGCTCCGGACTATGAAGTGAGATCGCAAGCTTATCTATGCTCTCAAACGATCCTTCCCCGACGATCTCTCGAAGCAGCTTCTCTAAAAATGCAGAGCATAGCTCCTTCGCGCTATAGGCCTTGCCGCCTATAGTAGATCTACCATCTTTTTTTAGCAATGAGATGAGCTTATCCGTGATGACCCCCCTCCCTGAGAGCGCCATACGATAAGCTTCTTCACCTATATACCATTTTTCTTTATCTTTATCTCTGCAGATCACCGTAGAGGCCGTCTTAAGCTCCCCGTCGGAAGAAAAAATACTCGTATGATCGTCGCAGAGATCTATACCTATCGTGAAAGCCATACTCAGTCCTCTATATCGAAGAGCCTCCTTCGGAGCCCGTCCTCATATACATAATCGCAGAGCTCCTCCATAAGCTCAGGCAGTTTTTTCTCCACCGTATTCTCAGGCTAAGAGCTCCATTTG
>CAZQFD010000171.1:0-2464 GCA_964592535.1 uncultured Lachnospiraceae bacterium
TGAGAAGCTGAGAGCACTATGGAGCCACGTCACAAAGGGCCCGCTGGCGGTGCTCTTTAAAAAGGAAGCCTATGATGACGAGGCCGCGACTGAGCTTTTCATAAGAGAGGAACGCGCCATGTTCACTGCGCTTTGCGGACACGAGTTCAGATCTGCGAGGCTGCTAAGCTAGGCGGGAAGGCCGGGCGGCGAAGCTCTCAAAACACGCTTTTTCGCTCGGGCATCTAGTGTCTTAATGTTGCGAATGAGCCGAGCTTGGTTTATACTCATGATAAAATGCCTAACGATAGGAGAGACTTATGGACAGGACAGAGTTAAGGATGGATGATCTGATAGCGCTTTGCAAGAACAGAGGCTTCATATACCCCGGTTCCGAGATATACGGAGGCCTTGCCAATACCTGGGATTACGGTGATCTCGGCGTAGAGCTTAAGAACAACGTAAAGCGCGCTTGGTGGCGGAAGTTCGTAGAAGGCTCTAAGTACAATGTAGGCGTGGACTGCGCCATACTCATGAATCCTCAGACTTGGGTGGCCTCAGGCCATCTGGCGGGCTTCTCAGATCCCCTTATGGACTGCAAGAAGTGTAAAGAGAGATTCAGGGCCGATAAGCTCATAGAGGACTTTTGCGCGGAGAGTGACATAAAGCTCCCTAACGACTCCGCGGACGGTATGTCGAACGAGGAGATGGAGGCTTTCATAAATGAGCATAACATCCCCTGCCCCAGCTGTGGAGGACATGACTGGACTCCCATAAGGAGCTTCAACCTTATGTTCAAGACCTTCCAGGGCGTCACGGAGGATGCCAAGAACACGGTATACTTAAGGCCTGAGACGGCGCAGGGCATATTCGTGAACTTTAAGAACGTTCAGAGGACCTCGAGGAAGAAGCTGCCTTTCGGCATAGGCCAGATAGGCAAGTCTTTCCGAAATGAGATCACCCCCGGCAACTTCACCTTCAGGACGAGGGAGTTCGAGCAGATGGAGCTGGAATTTTTCTGTAAGCCCGGCACCGATCTCGAGTGGTTCTCCTATTGGAAAAACTTCTGCATAAAATGGCTCAAAGACCTCGGCATAAAGGACGAGGAACTTCGCTCGAGAGATCACTCTAAAGAGGAGCTCTCCTTCTACTCGAAGGCCACGACTGACCTTGAGTTTCGCTTCCCGTTCGGCTGGGGTGAGCTTTGGGGCATAGCGGACCGTACCGACTACGATCTCACTCAGCATATGAACGTCTCAAAGCAGGATCTCAGATATACGGACGATGAGACCAATGAAAAATATGTGCCTTACGTCATCGAGCCTTCGCTCGGCGCGGACAGAGTGACTCTCGCCTTTCTCTGTTCGGCTTATGACGTGGAAGAGCTGGAAGGCGGCGACAAGAGGACGGTCCTGCGCTTCCACCCCGCGCTCGCGCCGGTAAAGGTAGCGGTGCTCCCGCTCTCAAAGAAACTTAGCGAGGGCGCGGAGAAGGTGCTCGATCTGCTCCTTACAAAATATAACTGTGAATTTGACGAGAGAGGCAGCATAGGCAAACGCTACCGCCGTCAGGACGAGATCGGCACGCCCTATTGCGTGACCTACGACTTCGACTCGGAAGAGGACGGATCGGTCACGATACGCCATAGAGACAGCATGGAGCAGGAGAGAGTAAAGATAGACGAGCTGCTAAGCTACCTGGACGGCAAGTTCGACTTCTGATCTAGGTTTTGGCTTAGCGGGGAGCACGGATGAAATTTTTCACAAGGCTTGCCATAATGTTTTCCATAAGCACGGTGATACCTCTCGTGCTCATGTATCTTGCGGCTACCGGCAGGACAGATATGAACACTAATATGGTCATCTTGATGGGAGCAGGCTTTGTCCTGCTCTCTTGGATCTATTCCTCCGTGCTGAGGCCCCTTGATGAGCTGAGAAACGCCACTAAGAAGATAATGGAGGGCGATCTCGATTTTACTTTGGAGAGCGAGAGCGACGACGAGATAGGACAGCTCACCGAAGATTTTGAGGAGATGAGGCTGAGACTTAAGGAATCTAAGGAAGAGACCCTGAGATCCGAGCGGGAGTCTAAGGAGCTCATCAGTAACATTGCCCATGACTTAAAAACACCCATCACCGCCATACAGGGCTATTCAGAGGGCATTTTAGACGGGGTGGCCCAAAGCCCCGAGATGATGGAAAAATACATAAAGACCATCTATAATAAGGCCAACGATATGGCGAGGCTCATAGACGAGCTGACCTACTACTCCAAGATAGACTCTAACAAGATACCCTATAACTTCAAAAAGCTGAACGTAAGGGACTATTTTGATGACTGCTCCGAGGAGATAGGCCTTGATATGGAGCCGAAGGGGATAGAGTTCTCCTATGAAAATACCGTCGGGGAGGAAGTGCTGGTCATAGCCGATCCCGAGCAGCTTCGAAAGGTCATAAACAATATAGTCGGAAATTCCGTAAAATAT
>CAZQFD010000172.1:0-2390 GCA_964592535.1 uncultured Lachnospiraceae bacterium
CCATACGATAGAGCCACACGTGAGGTTCTGTGATAGGGTCAGCTTATCGTCGGTTAAGAAATGGCAGGAACATTCCTCTGATATAAAAACACCTCATGCCACGATCCCCCTTATGATCCTTAGCATATCTGAAGCTGTCTGTAGATCCTTATAATGAGGGCTCATGGCATAAAAGATGTCATAGTAGAGCGGAGGATCCGCGCTGTAGATCCGAATATCGTCCTTCATCTCAGCCTCTGCTACTCGCCTTGGTATGAAGGCCGCGCCGTATCCGTTTTTAAGGAGCAACAAAAGGCCCGTGCTGTCGCCCGCCTGATAGCAGGTCTCGGTATCTATGAGATATTTGGAGATAAAGGGTGCGAGCAGCTTACCGAGGTTCGACTCTTTTATGGGTATTATGAGCGAAGAGAGGGATATCTTCTCCAGATCCAAACGATCTCCTTCCCAAGCCATGTGAGCCGGGACAGCGAGCACCAGCTCATCCCGATATAAAAAAGCCTCATCGGCGGCCAATTTCTTATCCGTGAAGGGACGGCTCATGATCGCGAGGTCGATCGTGCCTTGCTTTATATGCTCTTTGGCCTTTGAGGAATCCATCCTGAAAAAATTGAGCTGTGTATCCGGAAATCCCTCTTTGATCGTCTTGAGTATCTTATCGCCGTATAAGAGAGAGACTTGATGGCAGATGGAGAGATCCACCTGCTTTTCGTCATCCAAAGAAAGTGCCTTTATGCTGCGGTATGCGTCATTCTTTATGTCTAACATCTGCCTTGCGGCTTCGAGATATAGTTCGCCCACAGCCGTAGGTATACACCTGTTCTCGCCTCTTATGAAGAGCGCAGTCTCAAGGGAGGACTCCAGCCTTAATAGGTTTTGACTGAGAGCGGACTGGGAGATATGTACTCTTTCGGCTGCCTTCGTTATGCTCTTTTCCTCGGCTATGGCCAGCATATATTCAAGCATACGCACATCCATATGAGATCACCTCGTAAAGGCCACTAAAAATCGCTCTGTGGCTTCGATAAAGGCTGCAAGCTCCGGGGACAAGGCCCTGTCCTTTTTATACATGAGGACCGAATATGACAGTATGTCGGGATCCAGCTCCAACGGAGAGACCCTATCGAGCGGAGAAAAGAAGTTCCGCGGGACGACACCTATGCCGTTTCCGATCCTTATCATGTTATATATCGATCTTGTGCTGGCGCTACTGAATACCACATTCGGTTCGTACCCCTTAGCGGAGAGCCAATCGATCAGAGCCTTATGATAGGACATTTCTTCATTCGGCATGATGAAGGGCTGTCCAATGAGCGCCGACATATCCGCCTTAGGGAGTTCATCGCCGTTTTTTACGTGGGACGAATCATAGGCCGAAGGAAGACCGTACGGCACCGCGAGTATTAGCTTGCGCTGTCTTATGGCGATATAGTTTATATATTCATCGTCGAGAGCACAGGCGCTTCCGATAGCTATATCCGCCTCCCCGCTCTTTACGAGATCTATAGAACCTTGGTTGTAGCTTTCGATGAATCGAAACTCAAGGCCCGGGAAATCGGAGCTCAGCTGATGATACATCCTCGCGAAAAGATCGGCCCCACCGTTCGGCGTGCCTGTTATGACGATCGGTTCCTTTTCCTGTCCCGCTATGGTCCTTATCTCAGCGTAGGTCTTATCCCTAAGCTCTATCATCTGACGCGAAGCCCTTAGGTATATCTCTCCTGCGGGCGTGAGCACCAGCTTATTCTTAGTGCGGTGCATGAGCTTCGTGCCGAGCTGATCTTCTATATTCTTTAACCATGCACTTATAGCGGGCTGAGATACTCCGAGGTTCTTCGCGGCCTTAGATACCGAGCCGGACTCCGCTAAAGCTATCATATAACGTTGTTGTGTGACATCCATAAGCACCGCCTGAATATATAAAATTTTCTTATATTATATATAAGATAAACTCGTTTGGCAAATCTTATTCTGTGCATTATCATAAGTCTATGATCGATTTATCCGGATAGATCATAAAAAGAACACAAAAATAATAATATTTTATATTGAGGGGTGAAGGTATGAATATTCCTTTGATCATTACGGTAGCAACGTTGATAGCTGTCGTATTCATGTTCCTCAGCGGTAAATTCAATTTCGGATTTATCGGAGTATTTTGCGCGACGATCCTTTGCGCGACGGGAGTTTTGGATTTCTCGGATGCGTTCGCCAATTTCGCCAGTACCAATGTCATCATGGTCGCGGCCATGTTCGTATTGGCGGGATCGCTGACAAAGACCTCGCTGCTTCGGCGCGTGCGAGGCTGGATAATATCGAGAGGCAGCAGTGGAAGATCCATAGTCTTTATGTATCTTATCGGAGTCATGCTGCTCACTCAGCTCGTAAGTCCT
>CAZQFD010000173.1:0-2368 GCA_964592535.1 uncultured Lachnospiraceae bacterium
AGAGACTATGGGACATTATCATCCTCACGGAGATTCCTCTATATACGGGGCTCTTGTAAATCTGGGACAGCCTTGGTCTACGCGCTATCCGCTCATAGAAAAGCAGGGAAATTTCGGATCTGAGGATGGAGACTCTCCTGCGGCGGCTCGTTATACCGAGGGAAAGCTGAGCCGTCTCGCTATGGAGATGTTGGACGGTATCAATAAAAATACTGTGGATCTTGTGCCCAATTTTTCAAATGAACAAGGCTATGATGAACCTACGGTATTGCCCGCAAAGATACCTAATATACTCATAAACGGGGCCACCGGTATAGCGGTCGGTATGGCTACTAACATACCTCCTCACAATCTCAGAGAGGTCACAGCCGCGGCCGTAAAGATGATAGATAATATCATCTATGAGGACAGAGACACTGACATAGAGGAACTGCTTAAGATAGTAAAAGGCCCTGATTTCCCTACCGGCGCCCAGATCATCGGTAGAAAAGGTATAGAAGAGGCCTATCGCACAGGCCGCGGAAAGATACGCATGAGGGCTATATGCGAGATAGAGACATTGTCGAACGGAAAGAGCGTCATCACGGTAAAAGAGCTGCCGTATATGGTATTCCGTTCTAGGGTCATAGAGAATATAGCCGACCTTGTAAAAGATAAAAAGATAGACGGAATAACTGCCATCAATGACACGATGGGCAAAAATTCAGATTCCAAGATAAAGATAGAATTAAGGCGGGACGTAAATCCTCAGATCATACTGAATCAACTTTATAAGCATACTCAGCTCCAGGATACCTTCGGCACTATCATGCTCTTCATAGTAAACGTAGAGCCCAATGTTTTGTATTTAAAGGAACTACTTACAAAATATCTAAAGCACCAAGAGGACGTAGTTACAAGGCGTGTGAGCTTCGATCTAAAAAAGGCTGAGGATAGAGCCCATATACTTGAGGGGCTTTTAAAAGCTATCGACAATATAGATGAGATCATCGACATCATAAGAGCCTCTGAAGATCCCGAAAAAGCTAAAGCCGCGTTGATAGAAAGGTTCGCTTTCACCGATGTACAGGCACAGGCAATCGTGGATATGAGACTTCGCGCTCTCACGGGCCTTGAGCGGAATAAAGTAGAGGCAGAATATAAAGATCTTCTTGAGAAGATAGCCTCATATAAAAAGATACTCTCTTCAAGGAAAGAACTGCTCAGCGTCATAAAAGAGGAAATACAGCAGATAGCAGAAAAGTACGGGGACGACAGACGCACGAAGATAGGAGCGGAAATTGGCGAGATCATGGACGAGGATCTCATCCCAAACGAGGAGACAGTGCTCACGTTCTCACACATGGGCTACGCTAAGAGGATGGACCCCGACAACTTCCGTGTTCAGAACCGAGGAGGAAAAGGGATAAAAGGTACTCAAAATATAGAAAATGACTATATAGAGGACATCATCTCTACCAATTCGCATACGACTATACTTTTCTTCACGAACCTAGGTAGGGTATATAAGCTGAAGGCGTATGAGATACCCGAAGCCTCAAGGACAGCCAGAGGTACCGCTATAGTCAATCTGCTCGCTCTCATGCCGGGAGAGGTACCAAACGCGGTCATACCCATCAAGGAATTTGATGACGAAAGCTTCCTCATTATGGCTACAAAAGGCGGTATGATAAAGCGAACTCCGCTTTCAGCCTATAAAAATGTCAAAAAGACCGGTATCATAGGCATAAGCCTGAAGGAAGGAGATGAGCTCATAGAGGTCAAATATTCCTCGGGCAACGAGGACATCTTTATGATGTCTAAATACGGTATGTCCGTACGCTTCAACGAAGATACCGTAAGAGTAACGGGACGCTCTTCTATGGGCGTGACCGGCATGCGCTTTGGACGTCCTGACGATGAGGTCGTAGGGATGCAGATAGAGAGCCAAGGGACGGAGCTGTTGATAGTGTCCGAAAAGGGCTACGGAAAGCGTACTCCCATAAGCGAGTTCAAAACTCAGGGTCGCGGTGGAAAAGGTATCATCTGCTATAAGGTCACGGAGAAAACAGGAACCATCTGCGGAGCCAAACTCTGCGACGGCAGCGGAGATCTGCTTCTCATCACGAATGAAGGTATCGTCATGAGGACTTCCATATCCTCCATATCTTTGATAGGAAGGAATACCAGCGGCGTCAAGGTGATGGATATAGATCCGAAGAGCGATGTCTATATAGCCGGTATCACTAAGACGAGATCCGATGAGAGTAATGACGAGAGCGAAGAAGAAAGCTGAGTGCTATGACTAAATATTGTAAAAAATAACGCCGAAAAAGCAGATATTGTGCGGCTGAAAAAAGTGTGTAAAAACGCCGTATTTTCTTGTTGA
>CAZQFD010000174.1:0-2347 GCA_964592535.1 uncultured Lachnospiraceae bacterium
CTCCTTATAGATGGGCCTCCTGAGCCCCAACATCTTTATGATCCCGGCGGGTCTAAAGTCGAACACGGACTCGACAGCTTTTGCGAGGATCTCCTCGGGCACTTTTGCCGTGCCGAAGGTATTTATCATGACGGAGGTGGGCTTTGCCACGCCGATAGCGTAGCTGATCTGTATCTCTACCCTTTCACAAAGGCCTGCCGCCACGAGGTTCTTAGCGGCATATCTCGCGGCGTAGCTCGCGCTGCGGTCTACCTTGGTGGGATCCTTTCCGGAGAAGGCTCCGCCGCCGTGGCGTGCATATCCACCATATGTGTCCACTATGATCTTCCTGCCGGTGAGCCCGCTGTCCCCGTGAGGGCCTCCGATGACGAAACGGCCCGTGGGATTTATGAAATATCTGGTATCGCTATCGAGCATATCCGCAGGTATGATGGGAGCTATCACCCGTTCTTTTATATCCTTTTCTATCTGAGCGTGGTCTACGCTTGGGTCGTGCTGCGTACTTATGACGATGGTATCGATACGCAAAGGCCTGCCGTCCTCGCCGTATTCCACAGTGACCTGAGACTTTCCGTCCGGACGGAGGTATTCGATCTCGCCGCTCTTTCTGGCTTCGGAAAGTCTTCTTGTGAGCTTATGCGCCATCATGATAGGATAGGGCATGAGCTCGGGCGTCTCATTACAGGCATAGCCGAACATCATCCCCTGGTCGCCCGCGCCTATCGAGGATATGTCCTCGTCTCCGCTCTTGGCTTCGAGGCTCTTATCCACGCCCAATGCTATGTCTCCCGACTGTTCGCCTATAGCTGTGACGACGCCGCAGGTCTCGCAGTCGAAACCGTATTTTGCCCTGTCATAGCCTATCTCCTTTACCGTGGCCCTGACTATATCCTGGATATTGACCGTAGCTTTTGAGCTGATCTCGCCCATGACTACTATAAGGCCTGTCGTGCAGGCTGTCTCACAGGCCACGCGGCTCTCCGGATCGAGCGCCAGATACGCGTCCAATATCGCATCCGATATGCGGTCGCAGATCTTATCGGGGTGACCTTCGGTCACGCTTTCGGATGTAAATAATCTCTTCAATATGGCTCCTTTCATCTGATAAAGCGTTGCCGTATCCTTATTGGCTCGCTTTATTTGTTTTTATGATCTTTTACTATCACCTGTCGCAAGGCGAAATGCTCCGAAAACACGTCATAAAAAAGCCCGTGTCGCTTTGAACACGGGCAGGGTGACTTTTTACCTCCTTGTTGTTCAAAGCAAGCGCTTCGCTCAGGCAGGCACCTTCCTTGGCTTGCTGGGCCAAAGGGGTTGCCGTGGCTTCAACGATCCTATGTATCTCCACCACTCTTAACAAGGTATATCGCGGCGGGATAAGTCCGCCGCCGAATTGTAAGACTAAATATAGCATAGAGACGCTTATATTGCAAGAGCTGTAAATTTTATCATGTCTTTTGTGTATCCCCAAATTAGGTCTGACTGCCCCTTTAACAGGAGCCTGGGACAATGTCCCGCAGCCTTGCCGCATACAGATCGATACCGTGTGGTCCCGGATCCAAGTTAATGCCCCGCAATTTTATTACGGCGAGCCCTATTTCCGGCATTCTTACTTTCTCTGCTGCTTCACTCTCGGGAGAACTTATCCCTTTCTTTTTTCCAAAAACATGGAAATACACGCGGCTTCATAGTAAAATATAAACAAAGGCAAAGATCCGAGACGCGGACCGAAAGGAGGGAGGATATGGATAAGCATTTCACCATAGTCATTCAGAGACAGTTTGGATCTCAGGGACGCACTGTTGCCCGCAAGGTGGCTGACAGATTGGGTATAAAATATTATGACAGAGACATCGTAGAAAAGGTCGCCATGACGCTCAACTTGCCCGTATCGAAGATCTCGGCCGAGGAGGAGAGGGCGAGCAATAGGCTCCGGAACCTTATAGCGATGTTCCCGCTCGGCACTGACGATTCCTATATGCAAAACATCATCTATCAGGTGCAAAAGGACATCATCTTGGATGTGGCGGAAAGAGAAAACTGTATAATAGTCGGACGCTGCGCCAATTATCTTCTGAAGGACAAAAAGGACAACTTAAATGTCTATATCTACGCGCCTTATATGTTCAGGCTCGAGATATGCGTCAACAAATACGGTATGGATCCGGATGAGGCTAAGGAGGCTATAGCGAGAGTTGACAGGGCGAGGGACCGTTATCATAAACGATATACGGGCACACTTCCCAACGACCCCGACAGCATGGATCTTATGATAAATTCCTCCATCATGAGCACGGACGATATAGCGGAGATGATCGTAAACGTCGCCAAGAAAAAATTCGGTGTG
>CAZQFD010000175.1:0-2287 GCA_964592535.1 uncultured Lachnospiraceae bacterium
ATATCTTTTCCAAGACCTCGTCTACGTTATCGCCATTTATGGCAGAGATCTCTACTATATCCGAAAAATCTGCTTTTTCTTTATAAGTTTCTTTTGCATCCTTGATCTCTGCTTTATTTTTTGCCTTGTCGCATTTATTTATGACGAGGATGATGGGCTTTTTAGCCTTGTTTTTTTCTCTTAGGAGCCATGCTATGCGCTCCTCCCCCGCACCTATATGTATGACGGGCTCCACGATCCAGACTATCACATCAGCGTCAGCGAAGGCCCTCTCCGCCACCGCGTCCATGTATTCACCGAGCTTATTCTTAGCTTTATGTATGCCGGGGGTATCTATGAAAACGATCTGCCCCCGCTCGTCGGTATATACGGTCTCGATACGGTCTCTGGTAGTCTGAGGGCGGTTCGAGGTGATGGCTATCTTCTGACCTATGAGCTCATTCATAAGAGTGGATTTGCCTACATTGGGCCTGCCTATAAAGGCCGCGTACCCGGATCTCATAGATAGAGCTCCCTTACATCCTCAAAGCCGTCCTTATCTCTTTCCACCATGCCCGCGTTTCCTATAGCGCAGATGAAGTCCGACGACAGCAGAGCCTCTACATAGGCGGAGAGTCCACGGAGCTTTTCAAGGTCACAGTCCAGTATCTCCTCGCGTTCCTTTTGCCTATCCTCGTCGTTCACGCCCGAAAGATAAGCCGAGAGCGCGTGATCCGCTTTTACGGAAGGTGTCATGGGGCGGTCGAGATCCGACATGGCCCCGATGATATATTTATTCATATCCCTTTCGGACAGCCTAAGCTCGCTCAGATACCGAGGGAGCCTCTTATATACTTCGTCCGTCTTCTTGAGCTCCGGATCTCGATAGGATACGAGATAGCCTTTTCCTGAACGGGTAAAGCCCGACATACAGCCGTAGGCTCCGCCCTTTACTCGTAGCTCCTGCCAGAGATAGTCATAGTTTAGGAACACTCTCAGCACATTGAGCTCCCCTCTGTAGGGAAGGTCCTCCGAAGCGATAGATCCTACTCTCGCGACGTAATTTACCATAGAAGTGGTCTTAAAGCCTTCGTTTCGTTTTCCGAGTGGATGGAGCGCGGAGGCCTCCGCAGCGGGGGCTTCAAAGTTCTCAAATGCACCGTCTTTTTTGAGCCTGTCGCTAAGATCTCGGGCAAACCCCTTTGCGCTCTCTATCATATCATGAGAGCCTGCTATATAGCTTAGGAAGCTTCCGTCCTTAAAGAGCTTTGCCGCAACTTCCTTAAGAGAGGCTATGAAGGCCGCTCTTAAGGCGGGATCCTTATAGGCCTTTACAGCGGTGTTCAGCATATCATAATACGCGATACCTTCCGTAAGATCGTCAAACCTTGCCGTTTTATCGAAGTATGAACAGCCTCTGTTGACAGCGACGGTATGCGGCGCGCCGTCCAGCCTTGCCTGCATACGGCTTTTTGCCTCATTCAGCTTTTCACCTATCCTGTCCTCCTCAAAAAGGCTGTCCCGAAGGATCTCAAGTCCTATATCGAAGCCAAAAGAGAGCTTATCTTTAAGCACCTTAAAGCCAAGGCTCAAATAGCCCTTAGTCTCGTCCGTCCCGATCCACGGATAAGCGGTGAGGCTGAAGCCGAGCCCTCCCGAGTTTAAGAGGATCTCATCGCTTAGCTCAGCGTAGGTATGCTCCTTCGTATTAAGCTCGCCCAATATATAGCAGAGGAAGGACGCATATTGCAGTTCTTTCTCCGAAAGTCCATCTGTGCCAAAGAGCAGTCTCACATAGGCTATCCCGTTCGTCTCCGTTTCGACGTAGAGGAGGTCTCCGTCGATATTTATGGCCAGCCTGTTCTGCTCCGGGGTCTGTCTTTCTATATCGCTCACCTTAAGGAGAGGTATCTTCGCAAGATCCTCCTCTTTGTTCGGCTCGCCCTGATATGCCCTGAGCGCAGCGGTCTCCTCTGATATGGCGCAAAGCTCGGCCTCGCCAAGCGACGCCCTATAGCTCTCAAGCACGGCCCTCTGCCTTTCCTCATCCTCCTCCAGGAGGCCCTTTTTCGGCACTACATAGACTGAGGCCGTGAAGGTATTGGAAAGGAGATATTTCTCTATCAGCTCCTCGAAATATCTGCCATCTATAAGCTCCTTAAGCTTTGCAAGGGCCTCAAGGCCTCCGAGGTGGAGCGTGGGATCCGCATCGTAGAGCCATGAGTCGAGAGCGGTGAGCCCATAGACCAGCCCTTTAGGCGTCCTGCCGTGATCGTCTTCTCTCAGCCTAAATTCAAGATGATTTACA
>CAZQFD010000176.1:0-2283 GCA_964592535.1 uncultured Lachnospiraceae bacterium
ATAGATGAGATGATAGCGGAGGCGGAACGCATACAGGAGATCATCGACCGCTATAAAGCGAGCGATGAAGACGGATATATCAGTATATCAAATCTATGGAGACCGCTGATAGCTGATATGCGTGCCTATGATAAGCTGGAACTTGATCTGCAAAAAGGGATAGCTGATAAGGAGATAGAAAAGAAGCTTGAGAGTATCACCGAGCTGTTCGAAATAGATCTTTTAACTTTCCTTTTGCCGGAAGGCAAAGAGCTGTCTGACGAAACTCTTGAACTTGTGTCCCCGCCATCCGAAACTGTGTTTTCAGGTATAGATGGACAGCGAAGAGGGCTTTTGGATAATATCTTCATCGTGGAATATATGGCTTCTGTTCTCAATTATTACGGCAGAGGGGATCTTGACGAAGGGACTAAGGCCAAAGGTTCGGGAAATCTTGAGATCGAATATGTACTTTACGGGAAGAGCAACGATCGCGAAAATCTGTCAGCTATGGTCACTGAGCTCCTTATGCTCAGGACAGGTCTTAATCTTGTCCATATATTCACGGACACGGAGAAAAGACAGGAGGCTGAGAAACTCGCGATGACTATAACGGGAGCGCTCGGGTTTACGCCCATACTGGGAGTTATGACCTTTTTTGTCATGAGTGTATGGGCGTTGGCGCAAGGCTTTTGTGACGTAAAAACGCTCTTGTCGGGAGGAAAAGTGAGATTCATGCATACGAAGGAGTCCTTCTCCCTCAGCTTAGACAAGTTACTGTCTTTTTCCAAGGATGAAATAAAGTCTGATGAAAGTGATGACTCAGGCCTTTCTTATATTCAGTATGCCAAGCTGTTTCTGATAAAGGGTTACGGCACGGATAAGATCTACAGATGTATGGATATGATACAATACGCTATCTCACGATCCCAATCGGATTTTCTTTTAAATAGATGTGCTTATATGGCCGAGCTTGCGGTAGAAGCCGTATCGGGGCGTATATTCACTCGCACAGGCGTTTTGAACCAGCTTGGAGGTAAGACCTTGGGTAAAAGCTATACATTGAGCCTTCATACTGCGTTTTCTTATTGACGTGTAAAAAGAAAGGGTGGCGTGCTCATCAGAAAAACAGGGCTGATCAAGCCGCATATCTTCTATTGGTCGCTGAGGTGATCCATGTCTGAAATATCTCTAAATATCTTATACAGAAGATATTCCGAAAAAAGGACCTTTCCCATCTATATTACGACACGCCCCTCTTTCTTTTTACACGGGAGTATCACTCTTGAGGCGGCTCTGGTATTTCCGATAATGCTGTTTTTCATGGCGGTGACGCTCATGCCGCTCATCGTTATGGATGAACAGCGTAAGCTCCAAAACGGTATGGAATCCATAGCTAAGGATATGACGCAGCTTGCATATGTTTCGGAGGTGTCATCAGAGTTCCTAAACGACGATCCGGAAAACGATTTGACTGAGCTTCTCGGCGTGGGCTATGCGACGATAGGTATCACGAGCCTTATATCCGATCTGGACGACAGCATTATCACAAATATAAGGATATACGAGACCGAGGCAGACGACGACGATGAGAATGCAGGATCTGACATGGTCTACTACAAGCTGGAATATGAGCCGGTCTATCCTTTGGGGATATTGAAGCTTGACTCATATATGCTCTCCTCGGTGACAAATAGGAGGAAGTGGATAGGCTCAGATGGCGGACGAGGACGAAGCAAATACGGACAAGGTAGTTCGGAGGATGGATATGAGCTTGATGATGACGGAGATGAGATAGTATATGTGGGCAAGAACTCCACTAGGTATCATAAAGACAGACATTGCCATTATCTGGATAATGTGATGTACCCTGTTTCGGGAGCTGAGATAGAGTCCATGCGCAACGATTCGGGCGCGAGATACCATGCCTGCCCGTCTTGCGATGCGAAGCCGGAGGGGACGGTATACATATTCGAAAACGGGACAGCATACCATAGCAGTGAGAGCTGTAAGGCTATCGCTTCTTATGCGAGGGCTTGTAAGCTTTCGGAAGTAGAACATTTGGGGCCGTGCTCATATTGTAGTAAGTAAAGGAGGCCTTTGGTGTGGATATATATGGTCTATCAAAAACGGTATTCACTTTATTCAGTTTGGCTTGTGCGCTACAGGATATAAAGGATAGGAGCATACATATATCCACATATCTTTGCTTCGGAGCCTTTGGCCTTCTGTATTGTTTCGTCTCAGAAAGAAACGTCACAAACATCCTCATTGCCATGCTACCGGCTGTGTGCTTTGCTCTTA
>CAZQFD010000177.1:0-2152 GCA_964592535.1 uncultured Lachnospiraceae bacterium
CCGACCATATACTCGTCCTCGAAGAAGGCCGAGAGATAGGTTACGGCACACATGAGGAACTCATGGAGAGCTGCGCTATGTACAGGGATATAGCGCAGATACAGATGGAAGAGGTGGAATGATGCCCGCGCAACCTAAGACTACAAAGATGAACAGTACGGCGTTTGAAAGGCCCAAGGCCTCGTCCCTCGAGGTATTGAAACGCCTATGGAGATATTTTTCGGTCTATAAATGGCTGCTCATGGCCACTGTCATCTTCAGTCTCGTGAGCAATGTCCTCTCGCTCTACGGCCCGAAGCTCTCGGGAGCGGCGATAGACGCGATGGTGCAGGGCGAAGGTGGTAGTGTGGACTTTTCGTCCGTTTTTCATTATGTGAAGCTCATGGCCCTGCTCTACATAGTGTCCTCCGTTCTCAGCTACCTGCTCTCCTCACTCATGGTGACTCTCGCTCGAAATGTGGTATACCACATGAGGAAGGATATATTCGAGCGTCTGATGAGACTGCCGATAAGCTTTTTCGACAAGAATCAGGCGGGAGACATCATAAGCGTGCTCTCCTATGATGTGGATACGGTGAGCGCGTCGCTCTCCACAGATCTTACGCAGATGTTGACGAGCGTCATCACAGTCATCGGCTCATTCTTCATGATGTTGACGATAAGCCCAAGGCTCATACTAGTGTTCTTTATCACTATACCTATGTCCGTGGCTTTTACGAAATACCGCTCTAAGAAGGTATTGCCGCTGTATCGCAGGCGTTCGGAGCGTTTGGGCGCGATGAACGGCTTTGCCGAGGAAGTGACGAGCGGGCTCAGGACAGTGAGGGCCTACGGCAGAGAAAAACATTTCAGGGAGCTTTTCGACGAGGCCAATCAAGACGCCTGCAAGGCCAATTATGAGGCTGACGTATTTTCATCCATGACAGGGCCTACCATATCTCTCATAAACAACCTTTCTCTCGCGCTCATAAGCCTGTTCGGGGCCATGCTCTATATGGGAGGCGGTATAAGTCTCGGGAACGTCTCGTCCTTCGTGCTTTATTCAAGGAAGTTCTCAGGCCCGATAAACGAGTTCAGTAATATAATAAATGAGATACAGTCGGCCCTCGCTGCGGCGGAGAGAGTACTGAGCCTCATAGACGAGGCGGAAGAAGCCCCCGACCCTCCCGACGCATTGGAGCTTAAGGATGTGCACGGAGACGTGGAGATCAAGGATCTGTATTTCGGATACGGCAAGGAGGAGGTGCTTAAGGGGCTCAGTCTTAAAGCTAAGGCCGGGCAGACTGTAGCCATAGTCGGCCCTACGGGAGCCGGAAAGACCACTGTCATCAACCTGCTCATGCGTTTCTACGATCCTCAAAGCGGCAGTATAAAGATAGACGGGCGTGAGATAAGCGAGATAAAGAGAAAGAGCCTTAGACTGGCCTTCTCCATGGTCCTTCAGGATACTTGGCTCTTTACAGGCACGGTATATGAAAATCTGGCCTACGGAAAAGAGGGAGTGACGCTCGAAGAGGTCAAGGCCGCGGCCGCGATGTCAAAGATAGATGCCTTCATAAAGACGCTGCCCGAAGGTTATGACACCGTACTTAAAGACGGAGGCACCTCCATATCTAAAGGCCAGAGACAGCTCCTCACCATAGCGAGGGCCATGCTCCTTGACGCGCCTATGCTCATACTGGACGAAGCCACCTCGAATGTAGACTCGGGCACCGAGCGGAGCATACAGTCAGCCATGCTGAAGCTGATGGAGGGGCGCACCTGTTTCGTCATAGCACACCGTCTCTCTACCATAAAACACGCCGACTTGATAGCCGTGCTGAAAGACGGTCGGATAGTAGAACAGGGCACTCATGAGGAACTGCTTAAGAAAAAGGGCGTCTACAGCGAGCTTTATAAGGCTCAGTTCGAAACGACTGAGACCGTGGCATGAAGTGCTCGGAAACGGTTTAGAAACGACGCGTTTAAAAATGGTTGCGGAAGCGCCCATACTTTTATAAAATATCATTAAAGGCCGAGATATGAGAGCTGTCTCTTGCGAGACCGCCTGGGGAGCTTTATCTCGACCTCAGGATGTATCTAAAACAATATCAAAAGGAGAGGTTACGTTATGATCGACATGGAGAAAATGCCAAAGCTCGGCTTTGGACTT
>CAZQFD010000178.1:0-2139 GCA_964592535.1 uncultured Lachnospiraceae bacterium
TGGATCGCTACCGCATAGTCACTGAGACTTGCGGACGGATAAAACACCTTGACGCAGGCGAGATAGCGAGGCTTGCGAAGGAACTGATATCGGAGCACGGGAATGTATATGATATATTGGATCTCATGGAACTGTGGTATAGGGATCTTATCATGTACAAGGTCACGAAGGATCTGGGAGGACTGTTATTCAAGACGGAGAGAAGGGCCATGATGGAGATAGCGCCCTTGTTTTCATACGAGGGCATAGAAGATATCATGGACGCCATAGAGACCTGCGGTATAAGGCTTCGGGCCAATGTCGAGCCGACGCTAGCTATGGAGCTTTTACTGCTTAGGATGAAGGAGGATAGATGAGCAGGATAGTAGGTGTCCGCTTTCGTTACGCGGGCAAGGTCTACGATTTCGACGCGGGAGCGCTGGAGATAAAAAAAGGAATGCACGTCATAGTCGATACCGCGAGAGGTACAGAATACGGAGAGGTAGTGGCAGGCGAGCATGACACGGAAAAGGCGAACTCGAAAAGACAGCTTAAGTCGGTATTGCGCGTAGCTACCGCGGAAGATATAGAACGGGAAAATGAGAACAAGGTCAAGGAAAAGGAAGCCTTTAAGATCTGTCGGGAAAAGATCCGTAAACACGGGCTTGAGATGAAGCTGGTAGGCTGTGAATATATCTTCGACAACAGTAAGATCATCTTTTATTTCACGGCGGACGGACGTATCGATTTCAGAGAGTTGGTGAGAGATCTCGCCGGGGTCTTTAGAACGAGGATAGAGCTTAGGCAGGTAGGGGTAAGAGACGAGACTAAGATACTGGGCGGACTGGGAGCCTGCGGGAGACAGCTCTGCTGTAACTGTTATCTCAGTGATTTCGCGCCTGTCTCCATAAAGATGGCGAAGGATCAGGATCTGCCGCTCAACCCCTCAAAGATCTCGGGAGTCTGCGGCAGGCTCATGTGCTGTCTCAGGAACGAAGAGGAGACCTACAAAGAGCTGAATAAAAAGCTTCCTTATGTAGGCGATATAGTAGAGACGGGAGACGGGCTGAGAGGTGTGGTAAATTCTGTCAGCATACTTAAGCAGCTCGTGAAGGTCGTGGTATCCCTCCCGAACGATGAAAAGGAGATAAGAGAATATCCTGCGGAGGAGCTGAGGGTCAGGAGCAGCCGAAAGAAACAGAGGAAAAAGACTGCTGCGGCAGATCTAGGTGAGAAAGAGCTTTTAGAGCTTGAAAATATGGAAAAGGATGACGGGCATAGATCAAGATTGAATGATTGAGTATAAAAATGAGCTGAAGCTCAAGGAAGGCGAACGGTTAGATGACCTTCAGCGGAACGGTTACGGTATCATCCAAAAGGAGGGCGGCTTCTGTTTCGGTATGGACGCCGTACTGCTGAGCGGTTTCGTGCGTGCAGGACGGAAAGACACCGTAGTAGATCTCGGTACGGGGACCGGTATCATCCCGCTTTTGTTAAAGGCCAAGACGGATGCTATGAAGCTCTACGGGCTTGAGATACAGGAGGACATGGCCGACATGGCGAGACGCTCCGTGAGCCTTAACGGCCTTGGTGAGTCTATCGACATCATAACGGGCGATATAAAGCATTATAGGGAGATATTCGCCGGGATCGAAGGCGGCGTAGATGTGGTGACCTCTAATCCGCCCTATATGAAAAGGGGCGGCGGGCTAAAAAATCCCGACGACGCCAAGTCCATAGCGAGGCATGAGATATATTGCGAGCTCGGAGATGTATTGGACGCTGCAGCGGGACTGCTTAAGAGCGGCGGGAGATTTTACATGGTGCATAGGCCGCTTCGGATAGTAGAGATCTTAAGCGAGCTTAGGGCAAGGAGGATCGAGCCAAAGCGTATGAAATTCGTCCATCCCTATATAGATCGTGAGGCTAATATGATCCTTATAGAGGCTGTAAAGGACGCGAGGCCCGAGTGCAGGATAGAAAAGCCGCTTATCGTATATAAGGAAAAGGGGATATATACGAGCGAGATCTATGATATATACGGTTATTGAACGACCGATAAGGAGAAGAAAAAACGGCTTTACCGCTACCGTGACAGATCTTGGGGCGACGTGATGAAACAGGAGCTTTGGATAGACGCGTCGGAATATTGTGAGTCGG
>CAZQFD010000179.1:0-2125 GCA_964592535.1 uncultured Lachnospiraceae bacterium
GTCCGCAGAGCTTTGAGGGTAAGGGTGAAATGGCAGTGTAAGAGACTACCGGCTGTCCGGTAACGGAGAGCGCATTGTAAACCCCATCCGCAGCAAGTCCATGAAGGAGCCATATGGCTGCCCGTCATGCTCCGGGTAGGACGCTTGAGGCCCGCGGTGACGCGGATCGTAGATAGATGAACGCCTTAAAGGACAGGACCCGGCTTACAGTGCGGCTCGTTTTTTCGATATCTCGTCCCCTTTTCGAAGGGGACTTTTTCTTTATCCCGTCTGGTTGGATCGCATAAATTAATCTATGCTTTTAGAAGAAAATGTGGTAAAATCAAAGCGATCATATTAAAAAAGAGCGGCGCGGCCTGCGCCGCATTACGTCTTACTAAGGTACGGTCCGCACCGAAAAATTTTAAGAGAGGAGACATATCACATGAAGGCGTACAAGACAGAACAGATCAGAAACGTGGTATTACTTGGGCATGGAGGGGCCGGTAAGACGACTTTGGTCGAAGCATTGGCTAAAGTCACCGGCGTCACCACCCGTATGGGCAAGGTCGATGACGGCAATACCATAAGCGATTATGATAAAGAAGAACAGAAGCGCCGTTTCTCCATCTCCACTTCCATAGTACCCATAGAATATAAGGGGGAGACCGGGGACATCAAGATAAACCTCCTTGATACGCCCGGATTCTTCGATTTCTGCGGAGAAGTAGAGGAAGCGCTCACTGTAGCCGATGCTGCGATCATAGTCATCAACTGTAAATCAGGTATAGAGCCGGGCACGAGGAAGGCTTGGGAGTACTGCGATAAGTATGAGCTGCCCAGACTCATATTCGTTACGGATATGGACGATGACGAGGCTTCATTCAGGGAGCTGGTAGTCAAGCTCAGCATGGAATTCGGGCGTAAGGTCTCCCCTATCCAGATACCCATCAGGGAGGATCGTAAATTCGTAGGCTATGTCAATGTCGTAAAGATGAAGGGCCGTCGATTCACGACCGAGAGCAACTATGACGAGTGCCCCGTCCCCGAATATGTGGAAAAACAGCTCGAGACCGCGAGGAACTCCCTTATGGAGGCGGTAGCCGAGACCTCGGATGAGCTGATGGAGAAATATTTCGAGGGCGAGGAGTTCAGCTACGAGGAGATCTCAGAAGCTCTCCGTCAGAACGTAGTGGACGGCAGTATCGTGCCTGTGCTCTGCGGTTCGGGACTCAACTGCCAAGGCATGAGCGGCGTCCTTCAGTCTATAGATAAATACTTCCACTCTCCCGCGGACAGAGAATGTGTCGGAAAGGATATGGCGAGCGGAGAAAGGTTCGTGGCTAAATATAATCCTGACGCGAACCTCACCGCTCTGGTATGGAAGACTATAGCGGATCCGTTCATTGGAAAATACAGCTTCATAAAGGTCGTCACAGGCACCTTAAAGCCCGACAGCATGATCTATAATGTCAACAAGGAGACCGACGAAAAGATCGGAAAGCTCTTTGTCATGAGAGGCAAGGATACTCTGGAGGTAGACGAGCTCTACGCCGGAGACATAGGAGCTATCTCAAAGCTCACCGTCACCCAGACAGGCGACACCATGGCTCTTCGGAACGCTCCCGTAGAATATATGCCTCCCAAGGTCGATACGCCTTATACCTACATGGCATATAGACCTGTCAATAAGGGCGACGATGACAAGGTATCTTCCGCTCTCAACAAGATGCTGGATGAGGATATGACGCTCCGCGTGGTGAACGACTCGGAGAATCGCCAGTCCCTGATATACGGTATAGGCGAGCAGCAGCTGGATGTCGTGAAGTCGAAGCTCGAATCCCGCTATAAGGTGCAGATAGAGCTTTCAAAGCCCAAATTCGCCTACAGAGAGACCATACGTAAGAAAGTCAAAGTGCAGGGCAGGCATAAAAAGCAGTCAGGCGGACACGGACAGTTCGGCGATGTGATCATGGAGTTCGAGCCGTCAGGCGACCTTACCGTGCCTTATATATTCGAGGAGAAGATATTTGGGGGCTCTGTGCCCAAGAACTACTTCCCCGCCGTAGAAAAAGGCATACAGGAATGTACTCAGAAGGGGCCTATGGCGGGGTATACAGTAGTAGGGATGAAGAGTACGTTGATA
>CAZQFD010000180.1:0-2106 GCA_964592535.1 uncultured Lachnospiraceae bacterium
AGTATAGCAGAGGGAAGATGATGGCCTTCGAGGACCTTACATATCTCGGATCCTCAGACCTTCGCAATTTATCTATCTGTATATCCACGCCTTGCAGGCAGATGATCCCGAGAGTGATGAGCACTACCCCGACGATCTGATAGCCGAGCATGGTCTGCCCGAGAAATATCGCGCAAAGGATCGCCGAGACCGCGCCAGAGGAATTACATACGGGCGAGGATATGGATAACTCTATATATCTCAGCCCCGCGTAGCCTATTATCATGGAAAGGATATAGCAGAATGACGCAGGGAGATATACTATAAAGTCTCTTGCCGTCACGCTCTCTCCCCCGAACATCAGCA
Source organism: uncultured Lachnospiraceae bacterium (assembly GCA_964592535.1). GTDB lineage: Bacteria > Bacillota > Clostridia > Lachnospirales > Lachnospiraceae > Avilachnospira. Next base: position 346 of record CAZQFD010000180.1, read on the forward strand.
TATACGCGGCGTGTATGCCCATGACCGCTCCTACGGTCATGACCATCTTCCAGTGGCTGTATATATCATCCTCAGGGGACCCGAGCTTAGAAAAAAAGTCGGAGCCTGACCAAAAGAGCACGGCTATGAGCGACAGTATGAACCAGTTCATCGTTTTCTTCTCCGCATAGATATAGTATAGCGCACCTAAAAGGCGCGGATCACTCTCGGCGGGCCGCTACTTTTACGACCCCTGCCCGTTAACTATATCAACGCTTCGGAGGCTTTAAAAGCTCGCCTAAAAAGGCCGCGAAGCTTCCCGCGAAGATAGCCGCGTCCCCCAGATTTATGACTATCCTTGAGAGGGGTTCCTTCTTTATGATAAGGTAGTCTATGACATAGCCCCGCTTTATCCTGTCATAGAGGTTTGAGGCGGCTCCCGCTGATGCCATAGCGAGGCCCAATTTCTTAAGATGACCTCCCTTTTCAAAAAACAGGCACAGCCACTCCGTAAATACCGTAGCGGTCCCCGCCGCCGTCACTCGCTTTACGAGCTCCTTATCTTCTTTCAGCCTTCCTAAGGCGAAGCCTTCGTTTTTATATCTGTCGATGACCGCGACATCTTTAAGCTTCCCTTTCATCGGCCTCGGAAAGCTCTCCTTCGGGCTTTCGTCTATCTTGTCCTTAATGCTCTGATCCGTAAGGAAGATGAGCGCGCCAAAAAGACCGAGCAGAGACAGTTCTCTGAGCCTCGGCTCTTTTCCGATCCTTTTTAGGACCATTCTGTTTAAATAGTTTATATCCTTATGCATGATAGGGTCTCTTAAGTCTCGAGATCTCTCAATTTACGAGTTCCACTACGGCGTAGGGCTTTTCATCCTCATCGGCTAAGCTCACGATCTGTTTTTCGTCTGTTCCTCCTTTCATAGGAACGATGAGATCTCCCAGTACGGCAGCCTTTTTATATTCCGCTCTCAGCTCCTTCGGCCTGTACGTATTCGCCGCGGAGAGGGCAAAGTCTACATAGACCGCGTTATTCACATGGTCGTTTGAATCTATGAAATGTCTTGTGACCTCAATGCCTTCAAGGCGTTTGAGCTCTGCGGGGAGCTTTACCTTCCTCTCTATCTTAGGCATATCCATGCCGAGCTTCAGCTCCTCGGCCCTTTCATCTAGGTAAGGCTCCGTCTCCGAAGGCTCCGCTTTCACCGGGATATGATGTTCCGTATCGAAGAAGAACCAGAGCGAATCGGCCCTCACCGCGTAAGTCCCGGATCCGTCTTTTATATAAAAATGCCTGTAGCCGTACAGGCCCTTAAAAGCATAAGCGAAGGTACCCGCCTCTATCTTTTCACCGAAACGCGGATAGCGGTCGAAGATGATATGCCACGAATTCAGAAACCAACCGCGGTGCCTCTCCTTCAGATATCCGACACCCCGTCCCACGCTCTCCGATTGGAATGTGGAGCAGTCCTGCATATAGTTTATGACTGCGAAGGGCGTTATAAAGCCGTCTCTGTCGCACTCCGAATATCTTATCCTTGAATCAAATACATAAGGCATGAGCTCGCCTCTCTCTGAATAACACTTTCTCTAAAATGAATATTATAGTATCAGATTTCCGTCATTTTCGCAACAAAAAGGGCGGGGATGTCGATGTCTCCCGCCCTCCTAAACTCTGTTCCTTTGAGGCTTGAATGCCTCTATCTTAGTTTTCCTCTTCTTTCTTACCGTCCCATGCGCCATCGGCTCCTACATAGTACCCGTCAGGCGTGGTCTCAT
>CAZQFD010000181.1:0-2081 GCA_964592535.1 uncultured Lachnospiraceae bacterium
GGGATATGAGGATATAGCGCTACCCGACGGGACCTTCCTAGTGCCCTTCCTCTACCCTTGCAGCAAAAAGCTAGAGACAGCCGCGAGAGCGGTGCTCGCGGACGGTTATCGTCTTAAGATATATGACGCTTTCAGGCCGCATGAAGCCACTGCTTATTTGTATACTACGGCTTCGTCTATACTGGATGACCCGCTTCCCGAAAAGACCGATGATCTCGATGAGGATCCCGAGGCTTTAGAAGATACGGAGCTTTCAGAGGGAGACGAGAACGAGGTGGAGCCCTATGCTCTCTCGACATCAGACAGGCCGGGCGTCTTTGACGATGAGGAGAGCCTCGAAGGAGGAGAGACCCTAGATAACGGGCCTGATGAGAGCGAGATCTCTGAGGAAGAGACAGAACCCGCGGAAGCGCTCCCTACATATAGGAGCCTTATACAAAACGGAAGATATTCGCTCTCCAGCTTCCTCGCAAGGAACTATTCCTCCCACAACATGGGCATAGCCCTGGATCTTACGCTTGAGACCTTGGACGGCGAGGAGATAGAGATGCAGACGGCCATGCACGATCTCAGCATTTATTCGGTGACGAGCGAGAACAATGAAGCCGCGGATCTCCTCAACAGCTACATGACCGCGGCGGGCTTTGATATATTGGTGTCAGAGTGGTGGCATTTCCAAGATAATGAGGCCAGAGACGAGCTTGACCTCGTGTATATAGAAGATCAACTCTCCTTACCGGGGATGTAAAGGACAGACTATGACTTTTGATTCCATCATATTTATATGTTTTTTCCTGCCTATAGTGCTGATCCTGAACGCCGCCATCAAAAAGAGCGGCTTAAGGCGGTGGTTCCTGATCCTTTCAGGGCTCCTCTTCTACGCCTTCGGTTCTCTTTTGGGGGTCGCCGCCCTCCTTTTATCCTCCGTCATATCATGGAGGCTGGGAAAAGCGGCCGAAAAAGGCCGATCCTACGCCCTGCCCCTGTCGGTGCTCCTGAACCTCGGCATATTTTTCGTTTTTAGATATATGAGCGTTTTGGCTCCCGCACTCGCTTTTCTTTGGCCTGGGCTTTCAGAGCTTCAGAGCGTGTCCACGGCGGGCATATCATTCTTTACATTTAAGGCCATCTCCTATGTGGCAGATCGAAAGAGAGAAAAGACAGACAGAGATGTCCGATTTACGGAGGTGCTCTGCTACCTTTCCTTCTTCCCCCAGATCATGGCCGGGCCCATCACCCGTTTTTCGGACTTTTCTCCTCAGCTTTTAAAGGCAAAAAGACCAAAGCCGCTTTATATGGAGCACGGACTTATAAGATTTTGCGTGGGGCTCTCCAAAAAGCTCCTCATATCGGCGGGAGCGGCTTCTATAGCGGACGCTGCTTTTAACGCCGCGGGGCTTATGACAAAAGGCATAAGCCTTGACTTTAGGCTCGCGTGGCTCGGAGCCGCGGCCTACCTCATACAGCTCTACTTTGACTTTTCGGGCTATTCAGACATGGCCATAGGCCTTTCCGAGACTCTCGGCTTTAAGACCATGGAAAACTTCAACTATCCTTATTCAGCCGTTTCCGTAAGAGATTTTTGGAGAAGATGGCATATATCTCTCTCCCTTTGGTTCAGAGACTATGTATATATCCCGCTCGGAGGGAACCGTAAGGGAAAGCTTCGAAGGGCCCTTAACAACATGGCGGTCTTTCTGCTCTGCGGGATATGGCACGGCGCGGGGCTCAATTATCTTGTCTGGGGAGCTATAAACGGGATATTTACCGGCATAGAGAGCCTCAGGCCTATAAAGACCAAGGAGCCTGAGGGGAATCCTTTTAAAAGGCTCCCCTCCCACTTCTTTATGTTCGTCTTTTTATGTCTTTCCTTCGTGGTCTTTCGAGCCGCCTCCATGAGCGAAGCCCTGTCGATGTACCGCGCGATGTTTACAGGCTTTTCGTTCAGTACGGAGAGCACCCTGGCCTTACAGGAGGCGCTTGGCAGTTTCAATGTGGCTATGCTCATCCTGGGGGCGCTGTTCTCCTTCCCCATATCGAAATATATAAAGGAAAAGTGCGCGGGATCTGGGGCATTGGGG
>CAZQFD010000182.1:0-2078 GCA_964592535.1 uncultured Lachnospiraceae bacterium
GGCCTGTCTGCATGGCCTTGAAAGGAGCGCCAAGCTTTGAGCGGTTATTGGCGTAATATCTCGCAAGCGGAAGGGTGAGATCGTAGCGAAGTCCCGAATCCGTAAGCTCCGAGAGGTCGTCCGAAGCGGACTCCTCCAAGGCGCTTTGGAGCTTCTCGCCCCTTTTTAAGATACGAAATATCAGTTTTTCATTGTCCCCGCCCTGCTTCGAGGTGAGATTTTCTATGTGCTCGACTATCGGAGTCTCCATAGGCGAGAATCCGTAGGACTCATAGACTCCGCGGATCTCGGAAAGCAGTCTGTTCCTAAGTTCCATCTCATCGGGCAATATATCCCTCATGCCCGTCACGGGCTTTTTGATAAACGGCATTTTATTCTCCTGATCTTTACATACATCTCTTTTTCGGACATGGGCTTTATATATACCTTGCCTTTATCCCGTAACACTGCTATTATATGGGCTTACGCCGCCGATTTCAATCATGAAAAAGGGGCTTTGGGCGCATTTTTCCTATATGCTTTGGTATACGCACCGTAACGCACGCTGTCACTCAGCCTCTATAGGGCTCATCTCCTCGTTTATACTGTCCTCCGAGGCCTTCATAGCCTCCAGTGTAAGACTCAGCAGCTCATCCAGCTCTATGCCCATCTGCTCCGCGCCTCTTCTTATGATGTCTCTCGAGCATCCCGCAGCAAATCTCTTATCTTTGAATTTCTTTTTAAGCGAGCCAAGCTCCATGTCCTTACAGCTCTTAGAGGGCCTCATCTTGGCCGCTGCTCCTATAAGTCCCGTCAGCTCGTCCGAGGCAAAAAGAAACTTTTCCATCTCATGCGTGGGCTCTACATCGCTGCATATGCCGTAGGCGTGAGAGCATACCGCGTGGATGACCTCAGGCTCCGCGCCCTCGGCCTCCAAAAGCTCGGGCGCCTTTTTGCAGTGCTGTTCCGGATATTCCTCAAAATCCACGTCGTGAAGTATGCCGCATACCTCCCAGAAGTCCGCATCATCGCCGTAGCCGTGCGTCTTTGCATAGTATCTCATCACCTTGCCCATGGTGATACCGTGCCTTAGATGGAACGCCTCCTTATTATGCTTTTTCAGTATGCTAAGCGCGTCCTCTCTGCTTATCTTAGTCTTCATCTTCTATATCCTCCAAAAGCGTATCTACAGCTGTCTTAAGCTGGTTATCTATCTTTGTGTCGGGAGCGTTCCTGTCAGCCCCGTTCTCTAACAGTATCTCGTCAGGCTCTACCTCTACATCGGGCTCTATGCCGACGCCGTGGAGCTTTTGGCCTCCGGGAAGCACATATTCAGCCGCGGTAAACTCCACCGCCGAACCGTCGGACAACGGGAGCATCACCTGTATGATACCTTTACCGTAGGTATTTTCTCCTACTACCTTATAGCCGTAATCCTTGAGCACGCCAGCGAGTATCTCAGAGGCCGAGGCACTGTTTCCGTTCACAAGCAACACTATCGGGATGTCGCAGTCCTTCCCGTCGTCGGCATAATAATAATTCTTGCTTCCGTCTTTATATACCGAATACATGATAAGGCTGCCGCGAGCGGCCGCGCCATTTTCATCATCCGCATAGCTAAGGTCGTCGTCCTCCAATATACGGTCAGCTATATTCACGGCTGCGGAAACAGCGCCGCCTACGTTATCCCGAAGATCTATGACTATACCTTTTGCGCCTTCCTCGATGAGCTCTGTCAACGCATCGTCGAACTGCTCGTCGGTGATCGTGTCAAACTGCGACAGTGAGATATAACCTATACTGTAGCCCTCTTCTTCCATCATGGAATAGTATACGCTCTGCGTATCGATACGGCGTCTTTCGCATACTATCTCCAGCTCTTCGCCATCTCTCAGTACCGTGAGCGTGACGGTCGTGCCCTCCTCGCCCTTTATATATTCGTTTATGACGCGACTCGAATCCATCCCGGTGATGTCTACGCCATCCGCCGCTATGATGAGATCCAAAGGCTCGATGCCTGCCTCCTCGGCGGGGCCTTCCTCTGTGACATCGATCACGAGCAGACCTCCGGTCTCTGTATCAACAAGGATCGTTATGCC
>CAZQFD010000183.1:0-2076 GCA_964592535.1 uncultured Lachnospiraceae bacterium
GCTTTTTGAACCAGTTCTTCATGAGCATAGGCACCGTCAAGACGCAGAGGAAGCCATGGGCCGCGCCCTGCAAAAGGCCGACTATGTACCACTGCCAGACCGCGTCAAAACCCGACATCGCAAGCTCCGATCCCGCGGCTATGACCGCCCAGAAGAGCAATGCAGGCCTAAGGCGACATCTGGGTATGAGCTTTCCCGCTATGGGGATGGATATGCTGGTCGCGACAGCAAAAAAAAGCGAATATGTATTGAACGCCCCGAGCGAAAAGCCCAGATCGGCGCATACATAGTCGCTGAATATGCCTCTGCAGTTCGATATGACTCCGAGCGTACTTCCTTGGATCAGAAAGCAGAGCGCCAATATAAAAAACGGATAGATCCTCTTTGTGGCTGATAGCCTTGTTCCTTCCATGGTCTCCCTCCGGATGTGATTCAGTCGCCCTTATTATATACTTTCGGGTCGATCTTATCCATAGGAAAAGGGGCGAAAATGAAAGCTTCGAGATCCATCCTATCATTTTTCGATTTTCGTTTATATGCTCTCCAGTGATGAAGAATATCACCCATTCGGCGATATTCGTAGCATGATCTACTATGCGTTCGAAGTACTTCGCGATCATCAATACGTCTAAGAGAGCCTCTCCTCTATCCGGATCTTGAGCGCCGCCGAGATCTGTCGCAGATCTTTTGCCACGGCGCTCGCTTCCCTTAGCCGAACCGGCCCGTGATATAATCCTCGGTCCTCTTGTCCTTCGACATGGAGAACAGCTTCTCCGTATCGCCATATTCTATCATCTCTCCCAGCAAGAAGAAGGCTGTCTTATCGGAGATACGCACGGCCTGCTGCATATTGTGGGTGACTATGATGATGGTATAGTTTTCTTTAAGCTCGAGCGCGAGATCTTCTATCCTGGATGTAGATATGGGGTCGAGGGCCGAAGTGGGCTCGTCCATCAGCAGTATATCCGGCTCCACGGCAAGCGCCCTCGCTATGCAGAGCCTCTGCTGCTGTCCGCCCGAAAGTCCCAGAGCGGATCTTTTCAGTCTATCCTTCACCTCATCCCATATGCCCGCTCCACGAAGCGACTTCTCGACTATCTCATTGAGCTCGGCGCGCTGTGTTATACCGTGCGTGCGGGGGCCGTAAGCAATATTGTCAAAAATGCTCATGGGGAAAGGATTGGGTTTTTGGAATACCATACCTATCCGGTGTCTAAGCTCATTCACATCCGTCTGCGGATCGTATATCTCCTGCCCGCGATACTTGATACTGCCGGTCATCTTGACATCCAGTATCAGATCGTTCATACGGTTCAACGATCTAAGGAAAGTAGACTTTCCACAACCCGAAGGCCCGATCAGCGCGGTGATGGCGTGTTCGGGGATGTCCATGGTTATATTTTTAAGCGCCTGGGTCTGTCCGTACCAAAGGCACATATCATTTACAGAAATAATATCTCTCATCTTATCTTCATATGAAGCCCGTATCGCCGCTTTCGAGGCGGCAGGTCGTCTCAGTCTCTCTTTTTCTTAAAATACACGCCTACAAGGCGGGCGGCGACATTGAGTATCAAGGTCAGCAGTACGAGTATGGCCGCTATGCCGAAGGCCACGCCGAATTCGCCCTGCTCCTTCGCATATACATAGAGCGCTACCGTGAGCGTGGCTCCCGCGCTCTGTATGCCTTTTATGGGGCCGTTCAGCGCGTGCGCGAAGCCCGCGGTAAAAAGGAGCGCCGCGGACTCGCCGAGTATGCGACCCGTCGCCAGTATACAGCCTGTTATCACGCCGTCCATGCAGTTAGGCAGGACTACCGTCCTTATGACTCGCCATTTGCCCGCACCAAGCCCGAAAGCGCCTTCACGGTAGCTCTGAGGCACGGTCTTCAGGCTCTCCTGAGCAGTGCGCATTATCGTAGGAAGGTTCATGATGACGAGAGTCAAGGAGCCCGCCATAAGCGAGGTCTTGAGTCCCATGAACTGACAAAAGAACAGCATGCCCACAAGGCCATAGATGATGGAAGGGATGCCCGAAAGCGTCTCTGCCGCATATTCTATGATGCCCGCCACTTTTTTA
>CAZQFD010000184.1:0-2070 GCA_964592535.1 uncultured Lachnospiraceae bacterium
GGTAGTCAGCGGCAAGGACACCTTGCTGTTCGCGGGCCTTTGCGTGGGGGCCGTAGGCGGGATATGCACGGCGGGCAATTATATGCCTGAGCTCATCATGGACGTATATAACAAATTCATGGCGGGGGACTATGAAGGATCGAGAGAGGCTCAGTTCAAGCTGAACCCCGTGAGGATCTCTATGGACGCCACCAGCTTCCCCGTAGCGGCTAAGGACATGGCGAACATGAGAGGCAACGACATAGGAAAGCCCTATCGCCCCAGTCTGCCCGTGCCCGAGGGAGCGGCCCTTGAAAATATCAAAAAGTGCATGAAAGAAGCAGGACTTACCTGAGGCGGATTAGTAAGACGCGGAGCCTTTGATGTATAAATGAACGCGATGAGGGTCTTTAGGCTTTCACCCGAAAGATAGGAGGGAGCGGATGGGAATGAGAGGCGCGCCTATAGTCACCGAGTATGAGGTAGTACCCGTAGCGGGCTATGATAGTATGCTCATGACCCTGAGCGGCGCTCACGCGCCATGGTTCACGAGGAATATCGTGATCCTTAAGGATAGTATGGGACATACCGGTATAGGCGAGATACACGGCGGAGACTATACCTGCGAGGCTTTGAGAACGGTCAGAGAACTGGTAGTAGGACAGCCGATAAGCAGATATAAAGGGATACTGGGCGATATACACCGTATTTCAAAACGCGCGGTAGAGGACGACGGAGAAGGAATACAGACGCTCGACATATCGAAGCTCAAATTCGTTGTAAAGGCGGAGTGGGCGATAGAGTGCGCCCTACTGGATCTTTTCGGCCAATTCTTGGGACTTCCGATGTGCGAATTATTGGGCGAAGGGAAACAGCGCGACAAGGTAGAGACGCTCGGATATCTCTTCTATGTGAGTGACAAGAAAAAGGCCGCGGATCTCCCGTACATAGACGAGTCCGAAAGCGACGATCCTTGGTATAGGCTTCGGCGAGAGGAGATGCTGACTCCCTCCCGCATAGTCGAGCAGGCCGAATGTCTCAGGGAAAAGTACGGCTTTAAAAACTTCAAGCTAAAGGGCGGAGTTTTTGAGGGCGAGAAGGAGATGGAAGCCGTAAAGGCCCTGAAAAAGGCTTTCCCCTCGGCGAGGATAAATATCGATCCGAACGGGGCGTGGAGCCTTGAGGAGGCTGTAAGGCTCTGTAAACCCATGGAGGGCGCGCTGGCCTATATAGAGGATCCTACCGGCCCGGAGGCGGGATATTCGAGCAGAGAGATCATGGCCGAGTTTAAGAACGCCGTGCGTCTTCCTGTAGCCACTAATATGATCGCTACGGATTGGCGGCAATTCTATCATGCCGCTGCCCTTAAGTCGGTGGACATAGTACTCGCGAATCCCCATTTCTGGGGCTTTGAAGGCAGCATAAGGATGGCTCAGGTCCTTAAGGAATGGAGGCTTACGTGGGGGATACATTCTAATAATCATTTTGACATCACGCTGGCGGCCTTTATGCAAGTCGGAGCGGTGGCGCCCGGGGAACCCGCGCCGCTTGACACGCACTGGATCTGGCAGGACGGACAGGGACTGCTCAAGGACGCTCCGGTCATAAAGGACGGATATTTAAGCGTGACGGATAAGCCGGGGCTCGGTGTGACATTGGACATGGAAAGGCTCGACGAGGCCAATAGGCTTTATAAGTCTTTGCCCTATCATGACAGAGACGACGCTATGGCTATGCAATATCTCATACCCGGATGGACTTACGACCATAAAAAACCCTGCTTGGTCAGATGAAAGGAGAAGAAATATGGGTGTACCTAAGATAACTAAGATGGAGGTCTTCTCGGTCGCGGGGAAAGACTGTATGGAACTCAATCTGAGCGGCGCTCACGCTCCCTTCTTTACCCGAAACATCATCATACTTCATGATGACAGCGGGAATACGGGCGTAGGCGAGATCCCGGGCGGCACCAAGATAACGAATACGCTGAACGAGATAAAGCCTATAGTAGAAGGCACGAGCATAGCGGAGTTCAAGAACACTATGCTAAAAGTCAAGGCCTATATAGACGCGAAGGGCGAGGTGGATGTA
>CAZQFD010000185.1:0-2058 GCA_964592535.1 uncultured Lachnospiraceae bacterium
CGCGATATACAGGATAGTTATCAAAATGATCAAATAAACTAAAAATATTATAAAACAGCCAAGAAATCCGAGCTCTTCTCCCATGATAGCGAAAATGAAATCTGTGTCTTCCTCTATGAGAAAATCGCCCGCCTTTACGGAGCTTATGTCCGTATTATGAAGCCCCTTGCCAAAGAAGCCTCCGGAGGCTATCGCCGTAATGGAGTTCTCCTGCTGGATATAGGTGTCGGAGTACTGCTCCGGATACAAAAATCCCAATATCCTGAGCTTCTGATAGTTCGTAAGGAACGGTATGCTCTGATAGAGATCCGTACTGAAGCAATAAAAGAAGGCCACAAAGGACGCCGCCGCCGCTCCCAATATACCGCCTACCCATTTAAAGCTTATGCCCGCCGCAAAATACATCCCCGAAAAGATGACCGCAAAGATGATGGTCGTGCTCAGGTTCGGCTCCAAAAGTATGAGTAGCGCCGGTATCGCAAAGAGTATGACGGCTCTCAGCACGGTCTTAAGGGAGCTGATCCTCTCCTGCTCTCTCTCAAAATACCACGCGAAGAACAGGATGACAGCCACCTTTATGAATTCGGCGGGCTGTAACTGTCCCAGCACCGGGAGCACTATCCAACGGCTCGCTCCGCCGTGTGTGACTCCCCACGCGAGCACCGATAAGAGTATCACCACGCTCGCGGCATAAAATAGCTTTGCGTATCTTAAGAGCTTCCTATAATCTATAAATGAGACTATAAGACAGGCGCAGATACCTGCTAAGGTGCCCATGATCTGCCTTGAGACTATCGACTGATCCATATTTGAAGCCGAATCGACCACGAATACGCCGCAGACATTGAGACAGATCACCAGTATCAATAAAAACAGGTTATAATACTTGAGCTCATAGTCTAATTTCATTATGCTTTGACCCTAGTATACGATCTTCGAAAGAAATTGTCACCAGATTTAAGAAAAATCTTTCTGTGACAGCCTTAAAAATACTTACATATCAGCCACCGGAGACATTGTAGATACCTATGCCTCTGGCGTCGCCGCTGATGATGGAGGCGAGATCTGTATCTCCGTAATAATATTCGTATACCCTGCGCGCGAGAGACGCCGCGTTTCCTGAGGAATATCCGAACGGTATCATGACGGTGACCGCTATCTCGGGATCGTCATAAGGGGCGTATGATATGAACATGGCGTGGTTGCCCCTAGTAGCCACCTCCTCGGCCGTACCGGTCTTGCCGGCGATCTCGACCGTATCGAAGCCGGTGAATACCCTCGCCGCGACACCGGTAGTTATGACCGCTCTCATACCGTTCTGCACCGTATCCCAAGTCTCATCGGATATGTCCACAGTGCCGCTCACGGTCGCGGGGAACTCTTCCACTACCTCTCCGTCGGGATCCACCTGCGCACGAAGGAGCGTGAGGTCGAACACCGTGCCTCTGTTAGCGAGCGCGGTGGTATATCTCGCGAGCTGTACATTGTTATAAGAATTATTGCCCTGCCCGAAGGAGGAACGTTCGAGATCCTCGTCCGAGATATGTGGCTCGTTCTCATCTATCTGTATGCCGCTCGTCCTGTCAAGGCCGAACATGGAAGCGTATTTAGCTAAGGCGTCAAGGCCTTGCTGGGTATTATATACGGCCTCACCGTCTTCTGTCGTCTCCCCCTCTACCAAGGCGAGCAGATGTCCGTAGGCCGAAAAGCAGTAGTTACAGGAGTTCTCTATGGCCTCCATGACCGTGAGATCTCCGTGTCCCGGCCTTCCTATCCAGCAGCGTATATTCGGCTCTACCTCCTCGTAGACGCCCGTACAGTATATCGTCTCCTCATAACCTATCCTGCCCTCCTCGAGCACGGCTATGGCGGCAAGCGGCTTGAAGGTAGAACCGGGAGCCTTGTTGGTCTGTGTAGCCGAGTTTATAAGGGGCAATGACTGATCTTTAAGGCAGCCATTGAAGTAGTCCGCGTCATTTATACGGTTGTTGTCATAGCCTGGGTAAGTGACGAGAGCCTTTACCTCTCCGGTATTCACATCGGTCACGACCACGGATC
>CAZQFD010000186.1:0-2021 GCA_964592535.1 uncultured Lachnospiraceae bacterium
CCTCTCCAAGCACTATGGAATCATAGTCCGTACCTCGGCTCTGGCCCTTCCCGGCCTGCTTCTTCGCGGTCTTTTTCTCTTTTTCGGCCCTGTAGCCGTCAAATTCGTGCGTCCTCTTCTTAGCCGCCTCGACATCCTTTATGCCGAGCGTAGCCCAGTCGAGTCCGACCTTCTCCATATATCTTATATTGTTTTTTCCCTGCTGTATACAATAATCTACAAGATAGTCCAATACATCGCAGGGGAGTCCCAGCCCGTCGTAAAGATATGCGAATACCTGCTGCTCGTTATCGTTCAATATCTTGGACATATATTTCTGCACGATAAAAAGGATCTGTCCGAACTCCGCGTCACGGGACAGTCTGTCCAGTATGGTCTTTCCGGAAGCGCGGCGGTATCGGTTTCGCAGTTCCTCAGATGAAAGGAGCTCCTCTTTTTTCGTAGAGGAGCCCGCATCATCTTCTAAAGTCTTTTCATCGGTCTTGTCCGCTTTCGGCTTTTTTCTCCTCTTTTCCCGCTCTATCTCTCGCGAGGTGTCTATCTCTATATTTTTAAAGACGCCGAGCCCCTCCCAGTATCTGAGCGCACGGCGCACATCCCCTTCGGTAAGCTCCAAGGCTTCGGCCGTATCGGCTACGTTCGCCCCGTCCATGCCATGCCTTAGGATATACAGATAGACCTTTACATAGTCCCCGTTCGCGCCGAGCATATATTTATCTAAAAACTCGTTTGCCACAGGCGTGGCGTCGATCTTTAAGCTATCTCTGTAAGTCATGCTTTTCCATCCCATCCTACGACCTTTATCCTGTTTGCTAATAATAACACAGGGGCAAAAAAAAGTGAATAGACGCTGTTTTGGGCGGCTCGGCTGTGGATAAAGTGGATGATCTCTGAAAAAGTACCCTTTTGGGGCGCCTGCCTCAAAAAATATCCACAGAGCTGGACACCGAATTTTGTGCACAGCTCTGTGGATAAAGTGGATAACTACTTTGAAAGGAGGTCGTCGGCCACATCTACAATATTTCCGGCACCCATAGTTATCAACAAATCGCCTGTTTGTAAATTTTTTTTGACATATTCCTCGATCTTTGTAAACTCCTTTATGTAGGTGACATTTCCGCCTATCTCTTTTATCTTGTCGGCGAGATCCTTTGAGCTTATCCCTACGGTGTTCTGCTCACGCGCCGCGTATATATCGGTGACGATCGTCTCATCGGCCTTGGAGAGAGCCTCGGCGAAATCATCCAAGAGGGCCTTTGTCCTCGAATATGTATGCGGCTGGAAAGCGACATACAGCTTTCTGTGCGGATAGCGTTTTGCCGTCTCTATCGTGGCCGTTATCTCCTGAGGGTGGTGGGCATAATCATCTATGATGGTAAAGCCGTTCAGCTCCCCCTTATATTCAAAGCGTCTTTCGGTCCCTCGAAATCCTTTGAGCGCTTCCGCAGCGACCGAAAGAGGCAGACCGATACGCTCCGCCACCGCTATAGCCGCGATGGAATTATAGACGTTATGAAGCCCATAGACGCTGAGCTCTATCCGTCCGCTCTCCTTTCCTTTTTTAAGTAACGTATAAGAGGGACGCGCCCATTCATCAAAGCTTATGTCCGTCGCGCTGTAATCATTTTTCGATGAGGTCCCGAATGTGACGAAGTCCGCGTTTATGCCGTCCGTAAAGAAGCCGAGATCCTCTATATCTCCGTTTATGATCAGAAAACCGCTCCCATCCTTCGGTAGCCTTTCTATGAAGAGCCTGAAGCTGCGCCGTATATCTTCTAGACCCTTAAAGAAATCGAGGTGATCCGCCTCTACATTCAACACGACCTCGATAGAAGGGCTGAAGCTTAAGAAGCTGTTCGTATATTCACAAGCTTCTACGACGAAAAACTTCGAGCTCCCCACGCGGATATTGCCGCCTATGGAGTCCAACATACCTCCCACCGTGACCGTAGGGTCGCAGCCTGCGTGTACCAGTATCTCGGCGATCATGGAAGTCGTCGTGGTCTTGCCGTGCGTGCCCG
>CAZQFD010000187.1:0-2012 GCA_964592535.1 uncultured Lachnospiraceae bacterium
GGCAGAGGGTGAAGGATCGAGAGATCCGCTTTGGCGTTTTTCAGCTTATCCACAGTGAGTATATAGCTATCCTTCAACCTAAGGTACTCGGCTTCGTCCGAAAAACGCTCCTTCTGGATCCTCGTCATATAGAGCACGTCGAGCTTCGGCATGGCCTCATCCAGATCCTCCGTCACTGTGAAACCCGATCCCGCAGCCTTTAGGCTGTCCAGCATATAGTCGGGCAGGCGAAGCTCCTTAGGGGAGATCAAAACATAGCTTATGTCTTTATATCTCATGACGGCTTCTATGAGCGAATGTACCGTACGCCCGTATTTCAAGTCTCCGCAGATACCTATGGTAAGACCTTCTATCCTCCCCTTTTTTCTTCTGATCGTAAGGAGATCCGCAAGCGTCTGCGTAGGGTGGAAATGTCCGCCGTCCCCGGCATTCACTACAGGCACGTTGGAATGCAGCGAGGCCACATAGGCCGCGCCTTCCTTGGGATGCCTCATGGCTATGATGTCGGCATAGTTGCTGACGACCTCTATGGTATCGGACACGCTCTCTCCCTTAGCGGCCGAGCTGGAGTCCGCCGATGAAAAGCCGAGCACACTGCCTCCTAAGCTCAGCATGGCCGACTCAAAGCTAAGCCTCGTCCTCGTGGAGGGTTCAAAAAACAGTGTCGCAAGCTGCTTATGCTTGCAGACCGCAGAAAATACCTCGGGCCTCGCCTCTATAGCATCCGCCAGATCCATGAGCTCTTCTATCTCCTCTTTACTGAGATCCAATATGCTTATAAGACTCCTTACCTCGTCCTTCATGCCGCCTCCTCGTATCATTATCATCGTCGTCCCCGAACAGACTGCCCCTTAAGCGTGATCCATCCAGGATGTATCCGAAGGGTCATCCCTGAAATTAAGTAGTCTATCCTTATCCTCGGGCCTTATGTAACCTTCTTCTGCCGCTACCTTCACCAAGGTATCGAGATCTGAAAGGCTGTGGGCCTCTACTTTCGCCTCTGAAAGCCTCTCAATGCCTTTCTTCATCCCATAGGTGAAGATACTGACTATCCCGAGCACCTCTGCGCCCGCTTCCCTAAGCGCCTCCACACATTCTAAAACAGAGCCTCCCGTGGATATGAGATCCTCGATGACTACGACCTTGTCGCCCGCGTCTAGCTTTCCTTCTATGCGATTGTTCCTGCCGTGATCCTTGGCGTTGCCTCGCACATATCCCATGGGCAGACCGAGCTTATATGCGGCTATGGCGGCGTGAGCTATGCCCGCCGTAGACGTACCCATGAGCGATACGGCCTCGGGATAATAACGCTTCACCGTCTCGGCTATGCCGCTCTCCACAAGCTCCCTTACCTCCGGAGAGGAAAGCACGAGCCTATTGTCACAATAGATAGGACTCTTTATACCGCTGGCCCAAGTAAAGGGCTCCTGCGGTCTTAAAAATACGGCCTTTATCGATAACAATCCCTTAGCTACTTCTTCTTTCATATGCCTTTCGATCCTTTCTTTTATCTATCTTTACATCAATATGATCTCGTACGTATCTATAATATCTTTTCCTTATTTTAGCGCGTTCCCGCGCGTAAGCTTTGTTCGCTGCTTAATCAAAGGGAAAGACTTTCTTTCCCCCGACAAAAGTAGCGATCACCTTTCCGTATACCTCCGCCCCGTCAAATAAAGTGGATCTTCCTTTTGAATAAAACTCAGACGAGTCTATCCTATAAGATCTTTCGAGATCCACTATCGCAAGATCCGCTATATCCCCTTCTTTCAGGCTGTCTCCGGGCCCCGGGATCTCGAATCGTCTCCTAGGCGCACCGCTCATGAGCCGCATAAGCTCTGAAAAGCTTATCACGCCCGTCCTCACAAGATAAGTATATACCACGGGAAAGGATGTCTCCAGCCCAACTATACCGAACGCCGAGCCGTCAAGGCCCTTAGATTTCTCCTCCGCGCTGTGAGGGGCATGGTCTGTGATGATGCAGTCTATCGTACCGTCCTTTATCCCCTTAA
>CAZQFD010000188.1:0-1989 GCA_964592535.1 uncultured Lachnospiraceae bacterium
GTCGTAAGCTTAAGGAACAGGAGCCCCTAGACCCTGTAAGAGAAGTGCTCGGCTACGGCATATTCCTCGGCGTGGTAGCGGGGATATTGCTCTCGACCTATCTCGGTATACCTACATGGCTCGTCTGCGTCATAGGCGCGTTGCTCGAGATCATCACGGGAGTATTGACTGAGAAAGAGGCTATGGACGCGCTCAATATGCCTCCCATCTTCCTTTTCATAGCTTCGCTCGGTATAGGGAACGCCCTTGTAGATACGGGCGCGGGAGACCTCATCTCGGGCGTCGTGATGAGGATACTCGGTAACGATCCCAATCATCTCTTCGTATACGCGGTATTCTGGCTGGTAGGCTTCGTGGTGACGCAGTTCATGTCGAACATGGCGCTCTATCAGACGCTCGTGCCCGTGGCCCTGCTCACCTGCGCAGCATATAACTGGAGCCCCGTAGGACTTATAAATATGCTTTTCGCGGCTTGCTGGGTATCTTATCTCACACCGCTCTCAACGGTAGCGGTGCCCCTCATGATGACGGTAGGCGGCTACGATCAGAAGGATCTTTTGAGAGTCGGCTGGCTCCCCGCTATCGTGACGACAGTTGTGATGATACCGTGGGTGTACTTTATGTACCCGCTGGCTTAGGGGATAAAGACCTGCTGCGTGCCTTAGATACGAGGCATACAGCGGGTCTTTGATCGGGTCTTTATCAGGTCTTTATCATACCGTGATCTATATTCTATATAGCCACGGGGATATCCTTTATCTGCTCATGGTGCTCGTAGTTTTCTAAGCTGAAGCTGTCTACCGTGAAGTCATAGAAATTATTCACATCGGGATCCATGCGGAATATGGGGGCCGGATAAGGCTCCCTTTTTAACATCTCCTCGATCATAGGCACATGACGGTCGTAGATGTGGGCGTCGGCTATGACGTGTACCAGCTCGCCCGCGACCATATCGGAGACCTGCGCCATCATGTGCAGTAATACGGCATATTGGACGACGTTCCAGTTGTTGGCGGTGAGTACATCATTAGAACGCTGATTCAATATCGCGTTCAGCACGAGCTTATCACTGTCCTTATCCCTGGTGACATTGAACGTCATGCTGTAAGCGCAGGGATACAGGTTCATCTTTGAGAGGTCGGAGAAGGTATAGAGGTTCGTCATTATACGGCGGCTGTACGGGTCGTGCTTCAGCGCCCAGAGCACCCGATCCACCATGTCGAACATACCCTCTTTATATTTATGCTTTACTCCCATCTGATAGCCGTAGGCTTTGCCTATGCTGCCGTCCTCATCAGCCCAGGCGTCCCAGATGTGACTGCCCAGGTCATGGATATTATTGGACTTTTTCTGCCATATCCAGAGCAGCTCATCCGTGCAGAGCTTCAGCGAGGTGCTCCGAAGCGTAAGTATCGGGAACTCCTTTCGGAGATCGTAGCGGTTCACTACGCCGAATCTCTTGATGGTATAAGCGGGGGTCCCGTCCGCCCAATGGGGCCTGACCTTTTCCCCTTTGGTATCGGTGCCGTTATCCAATATGTCGCGGCACATAGCCTTAAAAACTATATCAGCATAAGCCATGCTCTCACCTCCATCAAAGATCTCGCAAGATCGGATAGCCCAGGGCTTCGCTTGGTACAGACCGACATAAAGCAAAGCCATAGAAAGCTATCCCCATTTCCACTGCTTAAAAATGATAGCATAAATTTTTAGTCGTGTACATAAATTTGCGCTCCGCTCTTGCGGAAAACGCGCTTGTTTGATAAGATACATCCTAAGAGGAGCCTATCTCCTCCGTGATATGGGCTTGTACCGGTTTCGACGGGGGTCATGCAGTCGGAGAAGCTATCCGTAGGGCGATGCGTCAAATCCCAAACCTAAATATAAACGCTGAAGATCACGATTTAGCACTTGCTGCCTAAGCGCAGCTTTGTCTCCCTTAGAGTACCTGTCCTTTAAGCAAGAGGCATCGACTTGACAGGAAACGGC
>CAZQFD010000189.1:0-1972 GCA_964592535.1 uncultured Lachnospiraceae bacterium
GATATTAGACCTTTTAGACTCTATCTCTGTCGCGATGGTGCTTCGCCTGTTCTTAGAGGTCTCAAACGAGACTCTCTTTTCCGAAAGATCGTCCCGCGTGCTGTCGATCTCAGACTCCAGTTTTGAAAGATCTTCCGAAAGTCCCTCCGTGTTTTTCTTAAGCTCCTCGTTCTCCGCCCTGCTGTCGGAAAGTGAGGCCTCAGCTATCTCGATATTCTTTTCGGAGATCCTAAGCTCCTCCAGTATCTGCTTCGATCTCCTTATAAAAAGGTTCAGATCCAGCAGCTTCGTCCTGTCTCTGAGCTTTAGATATTCCCTCGCGTCCTCCGCCTGCCTTTTCAAAGGCTCCACGCGGCCCGCGAGCTCATTCAATACATCCGACACCCTTGTGAGGTTCTCCCTTTCAAAGCTCAGCTTCTTTTCGGCAATGGCCTTCCTGCGTTTGAATTTGACTATGCCGCAGGCCTCGTCAGTATGGCTTCCACCTGCCCTTGGCCTATGATCGAATAGCCCTCTTTTCCTATGCCGGTGTCATAAAAAAGCTCCTGAACGTCCCTTAGACGCACCTGCTGCCCATTTATCATATAGTCGGAATCTCCGGAACGATAAAGGCATCTTGAGACTGTGACCTCGTTGTATCCTATCGGGAGCATATGGTCGGAATTGTCGATCGTAATAGCCACAAAGGCGAACCCCCGCGGCTTTCTGAGCTCCGTTCCCGAAAATATCACATCCTGCATAGACGAGCCTCGGAGCTGTTTTACCTTCTGCTCCCCGAGCACCCATCTCACAGCGTCGGCTACATTTGATTTTCCCGAACCGTTAGGCCCGACTATGCCCGTGATCCCTTCATTGAAGTAGAGCACAGTCTTGTTGGCAAACGATTTAAATCCTTGTATCTCTATACTCTTTAGGTACATATACTATAGGTCCTACGGACGTCTCCCCTTATCATCGAACAGCCTCATCGCCTTTTGGGCGGCCTGCTGCTCGGCGTTTTTTTTGGAAGAACCGGTACCGGACGCGATGAGTTTATCATCGATATATACCTCGGAATGAAAGCGTTTGTTGTGTCCCGGGCTCTCCATCTCAACAGTATCGTAGCGTAGCTTCGATCCATCCTGCCTCTGTATATATTCCTGAAGCTCGCTCTTGGCATCCCTTAGGAGGCTCATCTCATCCACCTCATCTATGACGAAGCGGTATACGAAGCCTCTTGAAGCCTCAGCGCCTCCGTCAAGGAACACGGCTCCTATCAGCGCTTCAAAGGCATCGGAAAGTATAGAAGGCTTTTCACGTCCTCCCGTCTTTTCCTCTCCTTTTCCAAGCAGAAGATAGTCGCCGAGCTTAAGGTCCTTAGCGCACACGCAAAGCGCCGCCTCACAGACCAACGAGGCTCTCAATCTGGTAAGCTCTCCCTCCTCCGTCTTGGGATGGACAGTATAAAGATAATCGGAGGTCCATGCCTCGAGTATGGCGTCCCCTAAAAACTCGAGCCTTTGATTAGACTCATAGCGCTCCATCCCGTGTTCGCTCGAAAAAGACGGATGTATGAGCGCTGTCACGAGCAGCTCAAAGTCTTTGAAGTTATATCCAAGCTTAGCCTCCAGCTCATGGATCTTTTCTTTGTCTATATCGTAGATAATCTTTACCTCTTTCTTATCCAGCGTTCTTTATCTGTTCTACGGCATCTCCGACGGTAGAGATCTTTTCTATCTCCTCCTGCGGCATGGATATGCCGAACTCATCCTCTATGCCCATCATTATCTGAGCTATGTCCAATGAATCCGCTCCGAGGTCGTCTACGAACGTGCTGTCCATACCGATCTCCTCGGGGGCGATATTGAGTACTTCCACAATGATAGACTGTAACTTTTCAAACTCCATGACATTCTCCTGATATATTTTTGGTATCCGCGGCTGTCGCCGCTTTTACCCTTTGATGTGTGAGATCCTGCATTTTTGCAGCTTG
>CAZQFD010000190.1:0-1969 GCA_964592535.1 uncultured Lachnospiraceae bacterium
ACACTTATATGCTCGGATAAATATCTCATGGGGAAACGCCTTGAGGAGCTCTCGCTCCATGCCCCCTATACCGTCCTTTCGAGCGAGCCTTATCGCGGCGCTTTTCCCGCCTATGTGAAGCCCCGATTCGGCATGGGGTCTATAGGTGTGATGAAAGCGGAGGAAAAAGGCGAGCTCTCGGAGCTCTCGATGCTCTGCGAAAAAAGGATAAAGGATAGCTATCTTCGTTTTGAGAGCGAGGAAAAGGCTTTCATGGCAGATCTATCTCAGGATATATCGGGCCTTAAACGAGAGAGCGTGTCCCGCTTTGACGGGCGCGATGATGAGGGCGGCGAAAGTGTCTCTCGCGCCGTGATCGTGACGGAGGAGATAAAGGGCCGCGAATACGGCCTTGACGTCATAAACGACTTTAAAGGACAGTATGTCACTACTATCGTGCGTAAAAAGCTCGCCATGCGTTCGGGGGAAACGGACGAGGCGCTCGTACTTACTGAAGGCTCTCATAAGTACGATAAGCTTGCAAAGATCGGGAAAAGGCTCGGAGAGAGCCTTAAGCACCCCGGGATCATGGATGTGGACGTGATCTTAGAGGAGAGGAGCGGCACGCCTTACATATTGGATATGAATTGTCGCTTCGGGGGCGGATACCCTTTCTCTCACGCCGCAGGGGCAGACCTTCCGAAGGCATATCTATATTGGGCGAGGGGTGAGGAAGCTCCCGAGGACTGCTTTAAGATCGAGCGGGAGGTACACGCTTACAAGGATCTGGAAGTAAAGCTATATTGATAAAGCTATGAAAAATGACGTCTTGCTCATCATACCCGCCTATAATGAGGCTGAAAATATAGAATGTGTCGTGGACGAGCTCATAAACGATTATCCGTGCTACGACTATGTGATCGTGACGGACGGATCCAAAGACGGCACGGACAGGATCTGTGACGAGCGCGGCTACAATGTCCTGCACCTTCCGGTCAATCTGGGGCTGAACGGCAGCTTTCGCACGGGCATGAGATACGCTGAACTGATGGGATATAAATACGCGGTGCAGTTTGACGGAGACGGACAGCATCGTCCCGAATATATAAGTGCGATGGTCGCCAAGGCCGAGGAGACGGGCTGTGATATAGTGCTCGGTTCTCGTTTCATCGGGCTAAAGAACAAGATGGGCGGTCTCAGGAGCCTCGGCAGCAGGCTCATCCGTTTCGCGGTGAGGCTCACTACGGGAGTGGATGTGACAGATCCGACCTGCGGTCTGCGCCTCTATGACAGGAAGATGATCGCTTTCTTTTCAGATGAAGGCAACTACGCCCCGGAGCCGGACACCATCTCCCTGCTCATAAAGAGCGGAGCCTCTGTCGCTGAGGTGCCGATAAAGGTGGCGGAACGGGAGAGCGGAGAATCTCTCTATGTTGATCCTCTAAACGCCGCAAGATATATGCTGAAGATGTTGATCTCGATACTCCTTATACAAATATTCAGGATATGACATAAATAATAAAGGGAATTACAAATAATAACGAACATGGATCAAGGAAATATGAAAAAAGACTTTATCTGGAATATGGCAGGGAGCCTTCTCTATGCCTTTTCGTCCATGTGTATGGCTTTTTTCGCGACCCGTCTGTTCGGCATAGATGACGGAGGCATATTCGGCTTCGGCTTTTCTACCTTGGGTCA
Organism: uncultured Lachnospiraceae bacterium; assembly: GCA_964592535.1. GTDB lineage: Bacteria > Bacillota > Clostridia > Lachnospirales > Lachnospiraceae > Avilachnospira. The sequence continues at coordinate 1,681 of CAZQFD010000190.1, forward strand.
GCAGATGTTCATCATAGCATACTTTGGCCTTCGGGCTTTCCATATCACAGACGTAGCGACGGGATACACCTTCGGTCAATACAGACTGTTTAGAAAGCGTACCTCAGCGCTCGCGGGCATATTCGCGGTGGCATATCTTCTTTTATTTTTTCTCCTCGGAAAGTACGATCTATATAAAGTCCTCGCTCTCTATCTACTCTGTCTTTATAAGATCGTGGACGGTTACGCCGACGCATACGAATGTGAATGTCAAAGGGACGGAAGGCTCTATATAGGGGGGCGCGCCCTG
>CAZQFD010000191.1:0-1967 GCA_964592535.1 uncultured Lachnospiraceae bacterium
TATCGCCAGGTGAAGCTGTATTTGGCCGTGTTGTAATTGTCGGAGTTATTCACCTCGGCGTCCACTATAGCCTGTATCTCAGGATCTTGAGTGGTCTCGATCCTAAGTCCGCCCGAATAGAGGAGGTTCCTGGCCTCCGCTTCCGTAAGCCCCAGTATCTCCTTAAAGGCGTCGAGACATTGGTCTATCAGTTCGTCTACGAAATAAGAATATACCTCCGTGGGCTGACTCTCTCTGGTGGCTTCCACCTCGGCTATGCGGGTATATACATCGTCATTTAAGGCCTCGGTATACTCAGCCTCGTCTATATAGCCCTGCTCAAGCATATTGCTGAGCACGAGACGACGCCTTTCGTCATTTGCCTCGGGATGGGTGATCGGATTATATCTCGTGGGGCTGGGTGTGATCGCGGCCAATACCGCGCTCTCCGAGAGTGTGAGCTCTCCGACCTCCTTATCAAAATAGCCTCTCGCGGCGACCTTTACCCCGAGCGAGTTGTTGCCGAGATTGATAGTATTAAGATAGGCCGTGATTATCTCCTTCTTAAGCTCGATCTTATCCACATCCGGCTGATTCTCTATCATAAGAGCCACATACCACTCTTGGAACTTTCTTTCGTAGAGGTCTATGCCTTCCTCGTTCCCGCCCTTTAGGATATTGTTCTTTACCAGCTGCTGGGTGATGGTGGAGCCGCCTCCCGCGTTATTTCCCGTGATGACGCCCCGCACGGCACGCATGATCGACCTTAGGTCTATGCCGTTATGCTCCCAGAACCGCTGATCCTCTATAGCCACGAAAGCATTTATAAGATCCTCGGGAAGCTCGTCATAGCTCGCTTCTTCTCTGTTGGATCCCTCCTGCACCAGAGTGGCTATCAGGTTGCCCTCTATGTCATACGCTCTCGAAGCGTAGCCTGTGGGGCTTATGGAGATACTTTCAAGGTCGGGCACATTTGCCAATATGCCCGAAAACATACCTATGCCCAATGAGCATACCATGACCGCCGCTATCAACGCTAGCGAAATAAGGGCCATCTTAAACAGATAGACCCTGCGATTCTGTTCTCTCTTGTCTCCGTATACTATCTCTTCGAGCCTGCGATCTATCTCGTCAGTGGTATATTTCATGCTTACCCGAAAATGCCGAAGGGCAGTATCATGAAAAGCTAGAAGAAAAGAAACATGAGCGCGTTTTATCTTATCACGCCCCTTAGCCTTCTAAATCATACCACAAGACACATTTTCAGACAATTACGATATATTTAAAATATCCTGTGTCAGCGTTTTTTTAAGTTCTTCCGCGATCTCGTTAAGGGCCTCTTCGCTCCTGAAGAGCCCGTCATAGCTCATGCCCTTTACTTCTTTGCAATAAGTCTCTATATGATATTCGTTTGCGGGCTGCCAGCTTTGCGGCATGCGGCTCGTTTTACTGTCCTTTGCTTCGTCACTCGGCCTTAGGCCTCTTCTTCATTGAACGCTTCTATCTCCTCTGATCTATGCTCCCATAACTCATAAAGCTCTAAAAGCTTTTCATCATGCTCGGATCTTTCCGTGGCCAGCTCGTTTAGCTTTGCGGAATTTACGGCTATCTCCTCATGCGTCATAAGCTCATCTATCTCAAAGCAGCGCTCCTCGAGCCTTCGTATCTCCTTTTCATAGGCGGAAAGCTCCGAACGCAGCTTTTGAAGCCTCGACTTTCGGCGTTTCTGCTCCTCGAAATCGAGCCTTGCCCTTGAATCATCCTCTCGCATACGGTCTCTTAGCTCTGTGACCTTCTTTGTGAGCTCCAAGGTCTCTGTAGGGCGAAGCATAGACTCATCCACCTTCCCTGACACGGCCTTCAGCTTATCAAAATCGGGATCTTGCTTTTTTCCCAGGTAATAATCATAATCCCCTATATAGTTTATGAAATGCCCGCCGTCCAGCTCCAATATCCTCGTAGCCGTCCTGTTTATAAAATATCTGTCG
>CAZQFD010000192.1:0-1958 GCA_964592535.1 uncultured Lachnospiraceae bacterium
CCGGGAGGCTATGTCATAAATAGCTCTTCAAAAAACGGTGAGCTTGTCATAAACGGTATGAGCTATCACGACAGGGATTCAGGCTCGGCAAATTCGGCTATCATAGTCTCCGTGATGCCGAAGGACTTTATAAACGCTGAGGAGCCTAATAGAAAGTCGGAAGAAAAGGAATGCGCTGAGCAGATCCATCCGCTATCAGGCCTTTTATTTCAGGAGAGACTTGAGCATAAGGCCTACGAGCTCCTTGACGGAGTCATACCCTACGAGACCTATAAAGAGTTTAAAGAGGGGGCAAGAGAGCCGAAGGGCGAGAGCCGCTTTATGAATGTGACGAAAGGGTATGTTGGAGCCGCGGACGTAGCAGGCATATTGCCGAAAGCGATACGAGAAGATATAGTTGAAGGGATAGAGGCTTTTTCGCATATCATCGAGGGCTTCAATGATGATGACACCATAATATGCGGGGTAGAATCCCGCACGTCCTCACCTCTTAGGCTGCTTCGTGATGAGGACATGCAGAGTAATATAAGAGGCCTCTATCCCATGGGAGAGGGCGCGGGATACTCAGGAGGTATCACCTCTTCCGCAGTAGACGGGATGAAAGCAGCCCAAAAGATCATCGAGAGAGTGGAAGAAGAAAAAACATCTTGAACATCCATACATCTTAGAGTATACATTACCTTATCCTTGTTTACCTCGAGCTTCTATGCTATACTTTATAAATGTTTTCGGTCCTTATATGCAAGCGTAATAGTGATTCGCAAATATATTGAGAGGATCTGGGATGAAAAGTACGGATACAAAGACAAATGTGGAAAAAGAAGTGAAAAGTGCCCCGGAGACAGCAAAGAAGGAGACCGTAAAAAAAGAGGCAAAGACTAAAGAGGCAAAGGCGGTAAACGGAGCGGTGAAGAAGGAGATCGAAGCCAAGACTAAGGCTAAAGCCTCCGCTAAGAAGGCAGGTGCGGCTGTAAAGACGAAGCTCATATTCCAGCACTACGGAACGGAGTACGATCCTGACGCCATCGCAAAAAAGGCCCAAAAGGCAGCGGCGAAAAAGACGGTTAAGCTGAAAAAGCTTGAAGTCTATGTAAACATAGAAGAGAACGCCGCGTACTACGTCGTGAACGGTGAGGCAAAGGACGAATACAAGATAGAGCTTTGATCGATACGGGACCGTGAAACAAAGCCTTAAGTCGCTCAGACCGAGCGGCTTTTGTTATATGCCGGGTATCCGGGGAGGGGCCTTTACAGAGCGATCTAGTCAATGTCCGATACCCCGGTATGTATCGGTCTGTATGCAGCGAAGCTAAGGGCTATCGGATCTAAAAATATCGAAAGCGGCATTTTACAAAAAAGTTTTGTGTTCTGCAGGTAAAGAGATGATATTATCCGTAAATGGACTATATAAAGAATACAACGGCACGCCCATCTTAAAGGACGTGAGTTTTCATATAGAAGAAAATGACAAACTTGCCGTGACAGGCATAAACGGCGCGGGGAAATCCACGCTTCTAAAACTTATAGTCGGAAAGGAGAGTCCGGACAAGGGCGAGGTGACGATCCTTAAGGATGCCGTTATGGCTTATCTTGAGCAGGATCAAAGCGCTGAGGCGAAAGTTACGGTCTACGAGGAGGTCATATCCGCGAAGGCCGAGCTCCTTAAGACCGAAGCGGAGATAAGGGCGCTCGAACAGAAGATGAGGGAAGCTGCGTCTGATAAAGAGAGCCTTGACCGTGTATATGAGAGGTATACCAGACTCACGCATGAGTTTGAGATCTCGGATGGCTACAGCCTGCGCTCACGAGTAGCAGGCATACTTAAGGGGCTTGGATTCTCCGAGGATGAGTTTAAAAAAGAGACCAAAAAACTCTCGGGAGGTCAGAAGACGAGGCTTGCGCTTGCGAAACTGCTTTTCATGGGACCGGATATATTACTGCTCGATGAGCCTACGAAC
>CAZQFD010000193.1:0-1949 GCA_964592535.1 uncultured Lachnospiraceae bacterium
AATGTGCTCAACCTTGACAGCGACCTCGCGCTCATCTACGTCTCCTTCATAAATGGCGAGATTTACGACGAGACAAATATCGACCTCGACCGGGAGCCCGAGGTGAACCTTTTCACGGATCCGCAGGATTCCATACTTATAGACATAAGCTCGGAATACGATGAGGACTATGAAGAAGGATCCTCGGGAGAGACCACCGAAGGCATGGAAAGTACGGAAAATGCGGAGGCCTCGGATGTTGATATAAGCTTTGAGCTTTCAAACGGAGACTGAGATGGATGTAAATGACTTTGACTATGACCTTCCGGAGGAGCTGATTGCTCAGAATCCGCTCGCCGATAGGAGCGCCTCCCGTCTTTTGGTATTGGACAAACGAAGCGGAGAGCTTCGGCACAGGAGCTTTAAGGACATACTCGACTATCTGGAGGCGGGAGATTGCCTTGTGATAAATGATACGAAGGTCATCCCGGCGAGGCTCCTGGGATCCAAAGAGGACACGGGCGCGAATGTGGAGATCCTGCTCCTTACGAGAAAGAGCGCGGATGTATGGGAATGTCTCGTAAGGCCCGGAAAAAAGCTTAGAAAAGGCGCGAGAGCCGTATTCGGGGAGGGGCTCCTAAAGGCAGAGATATTGGACACGTTGAATGACGGTGACCGTCTCGTGCGCTTTGAATATGAAGGGATCTTCGAGGAGGTCTTAGATAAGCTCGGGGAGATGCCCCTTCCTCCTTATATCAAGCACAAGCTAAAGGATAAAGACCGCTATCAGACGGTCTATGCAAAGCACGAAGGCTCAGCCGCCGCTCCCACGGCGGGACTTCATTTTACGAATGAGCTGCTCTCTGAGATAGAAAAAAAAGGTGTAAATATAGCGAGAGTGACACTGCACGTCGGCCTCGGTACCTTTAGACCGGTGAAGGAGACCGATGTAGAGGCTCACGATATGCACTCGGAATACTATATAGTGAGTGAGGAGACGGCAAAGCTTATAAATCATACGGTCGAGGCCGGACATAAGGTCGTCGCTGTGGGCACTACCTCCACGAGGACCCTCGAATCCGCGGCGGAGCCGAATCCCGAATATGAAAGGCTTCGCTCAGATCTTACTAGCTATGAAGCCCTGCCCGAAAAGGCGGCCTCGCGGGAAGATAACGCCGGGATGGATCTCGCCGCAGATACCCTGAAAGACGATGATGAAGTAAAGGAGCACGATCTTGCGGCAAAGGACAGCTCGGAAAAAGACTTTTCTCTCATATATGATATAGTGCGCAAAAAACAGTATCTCATAGCAGAGGATGGCCGCGTAGTCCCTAAGTATATAGTGAAAGCCAAGTCGGAATGGACGAAGATATTCATATATCCCGGTTATGAGTGGAAGGTGACGGATAGGCTCATCACGAATTTTCACCTTCCCAAGTCTACGCTCATCATGCTGGTAGCGGCGCTTTGCGGAAGGATCGGTATCCTAAATGCCTACTCTGAGGCCGTAAAAGAGGGCTACAGGTTCTATTCCTTCGGAGACGCAATGCTGATCCTGTGAGCTTGAGCGGGGATCCGAAGGCGAAGCTGTACTTATTCGGTCGCCGCACGGAATGATCCTGTCGGCAAGCTTGCCTTTGTCTTACGTTTTTTTTAACTCTGTGTACTTTTTCAAGTACGAATGTTAAATTAAAAGCATGAAGAGTTATTTAAGAAGATGTTTAGCCCTTTTTGGGGCGGCGCTTTTAGCACTCGGGATAACGGGGACGTATACGGCACAGGCGTCGCCGGCGTCGCCGGGCCCGTTTGTGACCGAGGATAATTATCTTAGCTATCAGTGGGGCCTTCAAAATACAGGACAGCTCGTCATCGACAGTGCGAGCATAAACACGGAGTCCTATAAAGCGCTCTACGACAGCGTGAAGGATTGGATCGATTCAGGAGGCATAGGAGTGCCGCCTAGGCTCACC
>CAZQFD010000194.1:0-1906 GCA_964592535.1 uncultured Lachnospiraceae bacterium
GGCGCATGGGACGGTAAGAAAGAAGAGGAAAACTAAGATAGAGGCATTCAAGCCTTAAAGGAACAGAGTTTAGGAGGGCGCGATATGCCCCCTGTCAAGTAGACAGAGCAGATACCTAAGATAAAGCTGCTCCAGATCAGTCGCACGATCTCGTGCGGCTGATCTTTTTATGATACGCCCGAGCCTCTCGATCCATCCGGTAAAATAACTCGTGATTCAAACAGAGCTGTGTATAATAGTAGTGGGATGAACGACGTAGACGATAAGATGAAAGTCGTATTGAACTACATAGACGGGATCAAGTCAGACGATCTGTATATTGTGATCCCACGATCGAGAGAAAAAGGAAGCGAATATTTGGCTAAAAAAATGGCAAAAAAACGCTGCTACATCCATGATCTTCTGACCATTGATGCGACAGCTCCGATCTATGATAAAGGGGATAAAAGACTCCCCGAATATTTGTAGGGGGCCGGGCAGTCGGTGTGTCTACTGCCCGGAATGAGTATGAAAAAGCTTTTTGTTATCTCCTTGATAACTGTCTTAATGTTACTGAAGAAATGTGACGATGGTATGTACGAACTAAAAAAAATGAATAAAATTTCTAAAATCAATATGAAACCTTTATGGCGACAAGGCTAATAAAATATTTCCGTATCCTTATGACATAGAGGCGTTAAGCGGCGAGTACTCACTCGTCTCGGCCGGAGGCGATACAGCAGCCGTAGACCTCTTTGGCTCCTGCTTGAAGGAGAGCCTCGGTACATATCTCTAGGGTAGCTCCCGTAGTATAGATGTCATCCACGATGAGGATCCTTTTAAACTCTTTATCGCTTTCGATACACGCGGAAAAAGCGTGCTGAAGATTAAGTATGCGGTCCTCGTACCCGAGCTCCTTCTGCGCCTTGGTAGCAGAGCTTCGGATCAATATATCGCCCCTAAACCTAAGTCCCATACGCCCAGCTATAGCGCGGGCAAGGAGCGCCGCTTGATCGTAGCCGCGTTTTTTGAGCCTTTCCTTATGGACAGGCACGGCTACGACCACGTCTATCGGAGGGAGCGATTGGCTTTTTTCCAGATACATGGCGGCTATCAGGGCGAGCGGCTCCGCGTACTCTCTTTTTCCTCGATATTTGAGATCCGCGAGGATCTCTCGCTCTATAGATGTGTAATTAAGGACGGAGACATTTTTAGAAAAGAGGCGGATGTGCTTTTGACAGTCGTTGCAAAGGCCGACATTTTGGTTAGCTTCGCTTAACTCCTTTCCGCATTTTTTGCAGACGGGCCCGTTTATGAACGAGAGCTCACAGATACAGTCCCTGCAGATCAGAGCTGAAAGAGGGAGCTTGGGATCCGCGGAAAACGGCAGCGCTTCCTTACAGACGGGGCATTGCCGCGGAAAAAAGACGTCCGTCATATATCTGCGTATCTTTTTAAGATCTTTCATGGATGTCAGGTAGATATAAGATTCAGATAGGTGAATATGATTCGATGAGCCTGTCCTTCAGACCGCTGTAACGCTTGCTCTCGCTCTCATTTTTTTCCATCTCCTCAAAGACCTTGGGGATACCGACGAGGCAGACGCACTTTTTCGCGCGGGTGACGGCCGTATAGAGCAGATTGCGGTTCATAAGAAGGCGGGGGCCGTAGTACATGGGCATGATAACGGCGGGATATTCGCTGCCCTGCGATTTGTGAACGGTCACGGCATAAGCAAGCTCCAGCTCATTAAGCTGCTTTTTCTCGTATTCTACATAGCGGTCCTCGTCATAGACCACTGTGAGCTTCTCGGACCAGCTGTCTATATCATAGATCACGCCTATATCCCCGTTAAATACGCCCGTGCCGAGCTCTATCCCTATAAAACGCTCATTTCGTCTCGTCCAAGGAAGCTCGTAGTCGTTTT
>CAZQFD010000195.1:0-1886 GCA_964592535.1 uncultured Lachnospiraceae bacterium
AGCGAAAGCATGATGGTAAGGGAATTGACATTGCCTATGCCGGACGAAAAATCATAGTGCTGGTCTGACGACATGCCTATGGCCGCTCTCCAGCCGAGCACATCGAGCCCCATATAGTCCGTGCAGGCCCAAAGGGAGAGCACGCCTCCTATAACTAAAAAGAGGTCCATATGCCAGCGTTTCGCCTTATAAAACCTGGTGATGAGTACATAAAAGACAGCATAGAAGAGCCAGAGGAACAGTCCCTGATACCTGCCGTAATGACCCCAGAACGCCTCGTAAGGGTACTCGGAGATGATATTAGAGACTACAGCTATCAGCATGAATGCAAGGAAAAAGGTGTCCGTCAATCTGAGATGTTTTTTCAAATTGCGGGGGAGGAGCTCCTTAAAAAAGTCCTTGATGCGAAGGCCCTCTTTCCTGCTTTTTAAGGACGTCGCGCACAAAAGCGCGATGATGACGGAAAATCCCGCTACGATCGCGGTGCTGATCCAAAACAGAGCGAATTTATCGTTTAGTATATCGAAGTACATATCATGAGCGAAGAGCGGAAATAAAATGCTCAAAAAGATGACGTGTACCGTCGCAAGCTTCGATATGATCCTTTTTATCTCTTTAAGCTTTTTTTCCTTCACTTTTTTTACCCCATATCCCCGCTCATACAAAAGGCTCCGAGACACCGAAGATCTCAGTATCCTATGTCTTCGGCCTCTCAGTTTCGGACCCCATGCGACTTTACCGCGCGTAAATCGATATTCGACAAAGTGGAACTTGTGTACGCAACTTACGGCTTTCGCCGCGTGGGGATCTATCCCGTCCCTTAGTATATCGAATTCTCAAGTATCATGCCCCTCGTCTCAGCCCAGCTCTCCTCATAGGTCTCGATGTCGGGATCTAGGGGTATCTCGTCTCCGGGCTCCAGCTCCAGATCGTAGAGGTAGTCACCTTCTTCAGCTCCGTCCAAGCTGATGGTAAGGCTCACGCTGAAGGTATCGTAGACGTTTCCGAAGTCCGTCTGGGTCCCACCCTCAAATTCGGCCGACTGTATGGCTATGGCCGCCGCCACTCTCCTTAGGCAGGCCGCGGCGAATCGTTCGCTATCCTCCTCGGTCGTCCCCTCTATGCAGCTCGCTGTGATGAAAAGAGCCTTAGGGTCGTTCGTGCCATTTATGACAAGGTCCGTGATATATACATATGGATTCGTCTCCTCGTTTCCGAAGGCGTCTATCACATCATCATGTACTTGAATGAAATCTATATCCGCTCCCGAAAAGCCTTCCGTATCCGGCTCAATACTGACAGTATCTCTGGTCTGCGGCGCACAGCCTCCCATCAAGGTCACGATAGAAAAGCTCAGGATGAACAATGCCGACTTTACGGCGGAAGATCTCTTTTTCATGATCCATATCTCCTTAAATCTATGGTAAAGCTTAGCTTCGCAAAAGCATAGCTTATGGATTATAACATATCCGAAAGAGAAAATGACTTATTTAGCAGATTTTTAAACACTTTGTAAGGATCAAAGCCCTGATATAAAACAGATCCCGGGCCTTAAAACAGGCCGTAAAAACAGCCGGAGCCGGGGTCGTCTCCCCCGCTCCGGCATAGGGCTTTTACTTAATTGCGACTATTATCTATGTACTCTCTGAAAAGATCGTAGACATCAAGGCTGCCTCCGCTTTGAGAAGAGTCTCCTTCGGAGCTTCCGTCCTGAGACGACCCGCTCCTATCTTCATCGTCAAGTCCGTTATCAGGGACGCCGAGATCCGGAGCGAGAGAGCTATCCGAGCCGCCGCTCTCATCCGTGCTTTCGGAACTGTCGGCGCTACCTGTGTTGCTTGAAGCGTATCCTAATGTGACCTCTATGGTCTGCTCGACCCATTCTC
>CAZQFD010000196.1:0-1876 GCA_964592535.1 uncultured Lachnospiraceae bacterium
AAAGCATCCGGAAAGGATGTGCGCCTTTGCGCCGGAGATACCTTCCGCGCGGCTGCCATAGAACAGCTGGGGATCTGGGCAGAGCGCGCCGGTATCGATATGATAGCCCAGAAAGAAGGTTCAGATCCCGCGTCAGTGGTATTCGACGCGGTGATGGCCTTCAAAAAGCGGAATAAGGATATACTTATCTGCGATACCGCGGGCAGGCTGCATAATAAAAAGAACCTGATGGATGAGCTCTCAAAGATCGGACGTATCATAGACAGAGAGCTGCCCGATATAAAAAAAGAGGTGCTGCTCGTATTGGACGGTACGACCGGGCAGAACGCGCTCAGCCAGGCAAAAGAATTCTTAAGCGCGACCGACGCCACAGGGATCATCCTCACCAAGATGGATGGAACGGCTAAGGGAGGCGTTGCGGTAGCTATAGCCTCGGAGCTGTCTATCCCGGTAAAATATATAGGAGTAGGAGAACACGCGGAGGATCTGCAAAAGTTCAACGCGCATGAATTTGTGACGGCGCTTTTTGCCGGATGATGTAAGAGAGGAGACCTGTGATATGATCGACCAGGAGTACATCACATTTACGATAGGTAAGCAAAAACATATAGCACTCATAGCCCACGACGGGATGAAGAAGGAGCTCATTGAGTGGTGCGACGAGCATAAAGAGGTGCTCTCAAAACATTTTCTTTGTGGTACGGGGACCACGGCAAGGCTCATCACCGAGTACACGGACCTGCCCGTAAAGGCCTATAACAGCGGGCCTCTGGGAGGGGACCAACAGATCGGAGCCAAGATAGTAGAAGGGGATATAGATTTCGTCATCTTCTTTTCGGATCCGCTAGAGGCTCAGCCGCACGATCCCGATGTAAAGGCCCTCCTACGCATAGCGCAGGTCTATGACATACCCATGGCGAGCAACAGATCCACGGCGGATTTCCTCATCAGCTCCTCGCTAATGGATATGGAATACGACCATAAGGTCATAAATTTTAAGGCCAATGTATCAAGCCGCGTGGAGTCCATGCAGCAAAAAAGAGCTGAGGAAAAGGAGGAAGGGGCGCCGGAAGGGTGATGACCGTAAGCTCATAAGCGCTTAGAAGCATGAATGTAGAGACGATGGAGGGTGTAAAGATAAACTACTTGACACCCTCCTTCTTTTACGATACAATAGCGCTCGTTATGGAAAAGATCGTGCGTCAGGCAATGCTATACGATCTGTACGGTGAGTTGCTCACCGAACACCAGAGAGAGATATATGGAGAGCTCGTCAATAACGATATGTCCCTTTCCGAGATAGCCGAAGCCTTCGGGATCTCCAGACAGGGCGTGCATGATGTGATAAAACGCTGTGACAAACAGCTTGAGACATATGAGGCCAAGCTCCATCTGCTCGAGAAAGAGCTTGGCGCGGATAAGGGATGATATATGGCATTTGAATCACTTTCAGACAAGCTTCAATCTGTATTCAGATCGCTGCGCGGCAAGGGCAAGCTCAGTGAGGCGGATGTAAAGTCAGCCTTAAAGGAGGTCAAGCTCGCGCTGCTGGAGGCGGACGTCAACTTTAAGATAGTAAAGAGATTCATAAAGGATGTAGAAGCCAGAGCCATGGGCGAGGAGGTCATGCAGAGCCTCACTCCCGCGCAGCAGGTCATAAAGATCGTCAATGAGGAGCTGATCGAACTGATGGGCGGCGAAGGTGCGACGCTCGAGTTAAAGCCCGCAGATGAGGTCACCCTCATAATGATGGTCGGACTTCAGGGAGCGGGAAAGACCACTACGGCCGCGAAACTTGCCGGGAAGCTGAAGCAGAACGGACGCAGGGTGTTGCTCGCGGCAGGGGACATATACCGGCCCGCCGCCGTAAGACAGC
>CAZQFD010000197.1:0-1831 GCA_964592535.1 uncultured Lachnospiraceae bacterium
TCAAGTCTCATCTTCCGCATTTTTTATACTTTGAGCAGCGCCTGCGAGACCGAGGGGTCCTATATCCCGGAAACGGATCTAGAAGGGCGGCATTGCGGAAGGATAGCACAGCATACAGTTTAATACGCGGAAGTGTCGGAATTGGCAGACGAGCAAGATTCAGGTTCTTGTGCCCGCTCAGGGCGTGTGAGTTCAAGTCTCATCTTCCGCATATGAAAGTCCTATCGACTCGATAGGGCTTTGTTTTTTCTTAAAGATTTCGTATGACTTCGTTTATTGTTTAGCCCATGAAGATACCGTATAATTTAAGCGAAAGGAGTGAGCAAAACTATGAAGAAAATATTTGGGATCACGGTCGTTTCGGCTTTGGCTATGCTCATGATGGTGTTTCCCTCATTTGCATCTTCGGCTATAACTAGTGTAGACATATATTGCGGGCCCGACGACGACCAGCCTTATGAGTACAGCGCGAACGGAACGATACCTTTGTTCACGAGCAACGATGTTCGCTACTCTCTGTCCTATTATTATGATGTGAACCCGGACAGTACGACCTATCGCTCCGAAAGGACGTATGAGCTGATATTGTATGCGAACAGCGGTTATTATTTCCCCGATGAGGACGAGATAACCGTGACTTACACGGGCATATCGAGCGTGCAGAGAAAGACGACGGAAGCCTCGGATACCTTGGTCATAAGAGTCAAAGCCTATCCCTACTATAAGTGGGATACGCCCACCTTTACGACCTCGGAGCGGCTGTTTGACTCCTCCGATACCTCTACGATACGTTGGGACGGTGCGGCTTCGCGCTATGAAGTCCTGCTCACTTGGGAGGATTCAGAAGGTACGGAGCGATCAAGGCATACGACAGTCACCTCAGAGTCGCTTTCCGTCTCGTCATATAACCGCAGCTCAAGCAGAGTTACCGGTATAGCGGTAAGGGCCATAGGCAACGCGGGCAATAACACACGCACGGCGCCCTCGGATTGGGCGACTATGGGCTCTATAGATGTCAATGACTTTGATGTGGATGAATATGAGACCTGGTCGGATATTGACGAGACCGCAACATCGGGCACTAGCTCCGCTACGAGCACTACGACCTCGAGCTCGAGCAGTACCAATACCACGGTCGGCTGGGTGCAGATAGGAGATGACTGGTATTATCGCAATATCTCGGGAGCGTATTCCACGGGCTGGATACATGACGGTTCCTATTGGTATTATATGGACAGTGCCGGCAAGATGCAGGCGGGTTGGTTCTATGACGGAACGAACTGGTACTATCTGAACGAACAGCATGACGGTACCTACGGACGTATGCTCACCGGATGGCAGGATATAGGTGGACAGAGGTACTACCTGAATCCCAACTCAGACGGCACGCAAGGCGCGATGCTGACGGGGCTTCAAGTCATAGACGGAGTAAGCTATTATTTCAATGAAGCTCATGACGGCACTTACGGAAGGCTGATCACGAGCCTCTGATGATCTTACAAAAGGATAGGATGTCTTACCATAGGCGGTCGGACATCCTTCTTTTTTTGCGATCCTTTTCGCATATCTTCGGGTCGACGTGCTTTAGGAAAAAGCCGATATATTATGATCATAATGATCCAGGATATTTCTATCTTGGAGGATGAGAGAGCTGGAAGGCTCTCTTTTTTTGTATGGGGTGGGTAAAAGGCTCGAAACGCATGGATCTCGTGCCAGATCCCGTGCCAAATTTTATGTAAAAAACGTTATATACGATAGCGGAAAAGGTATAAGAAAGTCAAATAAAGAGCGCATAAAGACCGCGTAAGACAAGGCTTTCAGCGCGATGAGC
>CAZQFD010000198.1:0-1826 GCA_964592535.1 uncultured Lachnospiraceae bacterium
GCTCCGGCATTGATACGGGTGATCCACAACGATCTGAACTGCCTCTTCTTCTCTTTACGTCCTCTGTAAGAGGTCGCAAGAGCCCTCATCACAGACTGCTTAGCTATACGATACTGCTTTGAACGCGCTCCTCTGTAACCCTTTGCCATCTTGAGGACTCTGTTATGTTTTCTCTTCGCGTTTAAACCGCCTTTGATCCTTGCCATTTACTTTTCCTCCTCTATATATGAGTTACAGATACGGAAGTATCTTTTTCATCGTCTTAACATTCGTAGCGTCCATCTCCACGCCTTTAGTGAGATGTCTCTTCCTCTTCCTCGTCTTTTTCGTTAGGATATGTCTCTTGTTGGCATGGTTCCTCATAAGCTTACCGGTGCCTGTCTTTTTGAAACGCTTAGCGGCTGCTCTTTTGGTCTTGAATTTAACTGCCATTATATCGTCCTCCTTAAGTCCTATGATTCAGCTCTTCTTCGGGCTGAGTATGAGCACGAGGCTCCTGCCCTCCGCTTTGGGCTGACGGTCTATCGCGGCTATGTCCGAAAGCTCGGCCGCAAAATCCTCCAGGATATGCACAGACTGAGACATCCTGGAAAGCTCTCTGCCGCGGAATCTGAGGTTGACCTTGATCTTATTTCCTTTCTCAAGGAATCTCCTTGCGGCGCTTATCTTGGTATTGAGGTCATTTGTATCAATATTAGGCGATAGACGGACTTCCTTGACCTCGATCACCTTCTGTTTCTTCTTCTGTTCCTTCTCCTTACGTTTCTGCTCGTAACGATACTTGGAGTAGTCTACGATCTTCACTACAGGCGGAACAGCGTTAGCGGCTATCTTTACAAGGTCAAGTTCCGCTTCATCTGCTAGGCGTAGAGCCTCTTCAAAGCTCATGATGCCGAGCTGCTCTCCGTCCGCGCCGATGACGCGCACCTCTTTGTCTCTGATCTGTCCGTTCACTTGGACATTTTTGTCGCTAATATCAATACACCTCCTCTTTTTTCCGCAAGATAAAAGCGGACGCACTTTGGGCATCCGCTTAGATATACAAAGTAAGAAAGCCTTAGGGCTTTACGCTCTGTCAATATCGTACCTGCGTGACCTTCTCACACGAGGTGGGGCGGATGACCCTCTTCTTTTTTGACCGTGCCTATCATAGCTTAAGTTCAGACCTAAGTCAAGACTTTTTCACGAGATCGTCGATATTTACATATTGGCGGCTCATCGTCGTGACCAGACTACTGTTCGTGATGAGCCCTTCCAGTCTGCCCCAATCGTTCACTACCGGCAAGGCGTTGACAAAGCTTTGATTCACCAGCTTTAAGAGCTTCACTAGATCGTCATCCGGATGCGCTATCTGGGTGTCCGTATTCATGAGCTCTTCTACCGACGTGCTCATATCTTCTACCCGCTGTATATCCAAGGCCATAACATAGCCCAGATATTTCTGATCTTCATCCAGCACCATTGCGCTCGTAACGTGCTTCTCTCTCATCCGCTCCATAGCGTGCAGCACCGAAAGCGTATTGGGCACGGCGAGCGGATCACGGAGCATGATGTCTTTTGCCCTTATATACTCAGGATTAGACCATATCCTGTTGCGCCCTACGAAATCAGCCACATATTCATTTTCAGGATGCTTCATTATCTCCTCGGGCGTATCATATTGGACGATCCTACCGCCGTCTATTATACATATCCTGTCGGCTATCTTTACGGCCTCGTCCATATCATGAGTCACGAAGACTATCGTCTTTTTCAGCTTAGACTGAAGGAATATGAGCTCGTCCTGCAGCTGAGAGCGGGTGATGGGATCTAACGCCGAAAACGGC
>CAZQFD010000199.1:0-1806 GCA_964592535.1 uncultured Lachnospiraceae bacterium
AGGTGAGCGAGGCAGAGATCTGGCGGTGCATAGAAGAGCTTGCTATGACGAGGACCCTCATCATCATCTCACACAGGCTATCGACCATAGAGAGCGCGGATATGATCTATGTATTGAGCGACGGACGTATCAGTGAGCGGGGAAGGCACGAGGAGCTGATGGAGCAAAAAGGCCTTTACTTTAGGCTCGTGACCGAGCAAGAGGAGCTTTGGGAGGGTGGTAGATCATGAAAAGATTCAAATATACTTACGGGGAACTTTGCGGCAGGCTCTTAAAAAAGGCCGCGCCGATAAGTGGATATATCATATCCTCCACCTTGTCGAGCATAGTCGGAAATCTGGCCCATATAGGGATCATGGGAGCGGGCGCACACATGATCTTGTCGGCGGCGGGGCTCATAAGCTACGGAAGCCTCATGCTGTTCTTTTTCCTCATGCTCATATGTGCCGTGCTGATAGCCGTATGCCGTTATGTAGAAGGCGTTACCTCGCATAAAGGAGCTTATAAGCTGCTGGCCTCCATGCGTATAGAGTTTTTTGAGAGATTGCGGCAGCTGGCCCCGGCTTTCATGACGGACAGGAGCCAAGGCGACATCATAAATATCGCGATCTCGGATATAGAGACGCTCGAGTTCTTCTTCGCACACACGATAGGGCCGATGTTCACCGTCATCATCCTCCCGGTGACTACGCTCCTTATAGCGTGGAGCTACGCTCCGCTCTTCGCGGCCGTGCTCCTGCCGATATATATCATGATAAGTATCATCATACCGCTCATAGCCATAAGGGCTGGCAGGAACGTGGGCATGAGTTACAGAAAAGAGCTTTCCGGCATGAAGACCTTGGTACTGGAGAGCGTCTACGGCATAAAGGACATACAGATATTCTCCTATGGAGAGGATAAGCTCAATGAGATAAAGGCGCAGAATCAAAGCCTCAACAAAGCCGCGCACGGACTGATAATGCATAAGCAAGTCGTAGCGGCCGCGCCCACATTCTTCATATACGCGGCGCGCATACTCGTGATAGCGGCGGCGGTCAGCCTCTCGCTTACGGGACATTCCGAGCCCGTGGGCACCGTGGTGCTCTCGGCTATGGCAGCGGCTTCGTTCTCATCCACATTCTCATTGACACAGGTCGTCACGAATCTATTGGAGACCTTTGCTGCCGCAGAGAGGATCTTCCTGATAGAGGATACGGAACCCGAGACCGTGGAGCCGAAGGAGCCTAAGAGCCCGGGCAAGATAAGGAAGATAGAGTTTAAGGACGTGAGCTTTTCTTATGTAAAGGGCGGTCGGAGGATACTTGATCATTTCAATATGACGATCTCCGATGGGGAAAAACTCGGTATAAAAGGCGAGAGCGGAGCGGGGAAATCCACGATATTCAGGCTGCTTCTTCGTTTCTGGGATATAGACGAGGGACAGATCCTTATAAACGGCATACCCGTAAATGAGATCTCTACGAGTGAGTTGTACGCACGCGTAGCCGTGCTCGAACAGGATACCTTTCTCTTTGAAGGGAGCATAGGGGAGAATATCGCTCTTGCAAAGCCTGACGTGAGCCGGGATGAGATAGTTACGGCCGCGAAAAGAGCCGGGATCCATGACTTCATAAAGACGCTCCCGGACGGTTATGATACCGATATGGGACAGATGAGCGCGAGGCTCTCGGGAGGCGAACGCCAGAGAGTGGGGATAGCCAGAGTCATGCTGAAGGATCCGGACGTGCTCATCATGGACGAGCCGACGTCGAGCCTCGATGTGCTGCATGAAAAAGAGCTGCTGGCAACGCTCAATGCGGTCTA
>CAZQFD010000200.1:0-1779 GCA_964592535.1 uncultured Lachnospiraceae bacterium
TTGCCGAGTATATTCGCAAGGTCGGAATTTGTCCTTTCGGTCACGAGCTCCCAGCTTATAACGCCGTCGTTTTCAAAGGGCATTTCATGTATGACGAAATATCTTACCGCGTCTACTCCGAATACCCCTACAAGGTCGTCGGCATAAAGCACATTGCCCTTCGATTTGCTCATCTTGCCTTCTCCCTGCAAAAGCCAAGGATGTCCGAACACCTGCTTAGGAAGCGGAAGCTCAAGCGCCATCAGGAATATCGGCCAGTATATCGTATGGAACCTGACTATATCTTTTCCTATAAGATGCAGGTCGGCAGGCCAATATTTGTTAAAGGACTCCGAGGAGTTACCGTCACTGTCATAGCCTATACCGGTTATATAGTTCGTCAGGGCGTCCAGCCAGACATATACGACATGCCCCGGTTCAAAATCCACGGGTATGCCCCAGGTGAAAGTGCTTCTCGAGACGCATAGATCCTGCAAGCCCGGCAGGAGAAAATTATTCATCATCTCATTTTTCCTCGAAACAGGCTGTATGAATTCGGGATGAGCCTCTATGTGGTCTATGAGCCTTTGAGCGTATTTGCTCATCTTAAAGAAATAGGCTGATTCTTTGGTATAAGTGACCTCGCGTCCACAGTCCGGACATTTCCCGTCTACGAGCTGAGACTGCGTGAAAAAGGATTCGCAGGGAGTACAGTACATTCCCTCATAATAGCCTTTGTATATATCGCCGTTCTCGTACATCTTCTTAAACAGCTTCTGCACTTGGGCCATATGGTCGGCGTCGGTCGTACGTATGAACTTATCATACGAAGTATTCATTATATCCCATATGCTCTTTATCAGTTCTACGACCCTGTCGACATATTCTTTAGGTTCGACTCCAGCTTCCTCGGCTTTTTGCTGTATCTTTTGACCGTGTTCATCTGTGCCGGTCTGGAAGAAAACATCATAGCCCTGAAGCCTTTTGAAGCGCGCTATGCAGTCCGCGAGCACTATCTCATAGGTGTTGCCTATATGCGGCTTACCCGAAGCATAGGCGATAGCCGTTGTGATATAATATTTATCTCTAATTTTTTTCATACTCCAAAAAGCTCCTCAAGTTTATCTTTTTTCAGCTCCGAGCCAATGACGCAAAGCCTTCCCGTAAATTCGGGCTCTCCCGCCCTTATCTCGTATTCTCCGGGAACCATGTCGAAATATTCCCAGCCGCCGTCCGCCAGAGCAACGATTCCCTTCGCGCGAAGCACCTCGCCATAATCCGGGCTCTGAGCAAGCTTCGCGGCTATAGCTTCTATCTCAGTTAAAGAATATTTTTTAGTCGTCTCACAGCCCCAGCTTGTGAATACCTCCTCGGCATGATGATGGTGGTGTTCATGCCCGCAGCCGCATTCATCATCGTGGTGATGGTGATGTTCACGCCCGCAGGAGAGCTCTTTTAACATCTGCTCCGCGAGATCCTCTCCGCCCTTTTCCATTACCGAAAGGAGCCTGTCCGCGCTGAGCTCGCTTATAGCCGTCGTCACTATAGTGACCTTGGGATTGAGCCCTCTTATGAGCGCGCAGGCCTCGTCTATCTTTTCCTGGCTTGCCTTTTCAAGGTCGGTGCGCGTAAGAATGACCGTCCCGGCCGAGCTTATCTGATCCTCGTAAAACTCTCCGAAATTGCGAAGCTGCACCTTGCACTTCATAACATCCACAACGGTAACGGCGCAGTTTATCTTCAGCTCTTCATCCATTCCCTCCGAGGCGTTTAATACCGCTTTTATGACGTCGGAAAGCT
>CAZQFD010000201.1:0-1777 GCA_964592535.1 uncultured Lachnospiraceae bacterium
CGAGCCGCAATTCGACACGGGGAGGCTCGGGCATAGGGCTCTCCATAGTCAAGAAGATAATAGAAGATCACGGCGGCAGGATCTGGGCCTCTGGAGTGGAAGGCGAGGGCCTTACGATACATTTCCTGCTGAGGAAATATGTGGAAGTTCAGATAGAAAAGGAGTGACTGTATGGCGGGAAAGAAGATACTTATAGTTGAGGACGAGATAAGCATAGCGGAGCTGGAGAGAGACTATCTCGAGCTGTCGGGCTTTGCGGTAGACATACAGTCGGACGGAGACGCGGGACTCAAAGCCGCGCTGGAGGGCGATCACGACCTTCTGATACTCGACATCATGCTGCCGGGCACAGACGGCTTCGAGATATGTAAGAGAGTGAGGGAGACCAAGGACACCCCCATCCTCATGGTGACCGCAAAAAAAGAGGACATAGATAAGATAAGAGGCCTCGGGCTCGGAGCCGACGACTACATCACTAAGCCGTTCTCCCCTTCGGAGCTGGTGGCGAGGGTCAAGGCACATCTGAGCCGCTATGAACGCCTCACGGGCAGTGAGAAAGACCACAATGACATCATAGAGATAAGAGGCTTAAAGATAGACAAGACGGCGCGCCGCGTCTGGGTGGACGGCACGGAAAAACAGTTTACTACTAAAGAGTTCGACCTCCTCACCTTCCTCGCGGAGCACCCTAACCATGTGTTCACGAAAGAGGAGCTCTTTAGAGAGATCTGGGACATGGACTCCATAGGCGACATCGCCACCGTCACCGTACATATAAAGAAGATAAGGGAAAAGGTAGAATACAACACCGCGAAGCCCCAATATATAGAGACGATATGGGGCGTAGGCTACCGTTTCAAGATATAAAAAGACTGCCGGGCCTTAAAACGTGCCTTAAATGTTAAATTTCTGTGTTTCCGTTTTTTTTGCAAAGAATACGTTATTATTATTGAGTTGAAATTAAAGATATAGTTAATGCTTACAAATTTAGCACGGAGTGAAGTGGGAATGGTAACAAAATGAGGAAAAAAGCGGGCGTTTTAGTGTTGTTATCGTCACCTGTGGTGATGACGCTCGTATTTGAGTGGATAACCGGCAACCTGTCGCAGATAGAGCCGGTTTTTTTGCTTTTAAATATAGCGATTTTTTTCCTGATATATATGGTGGTATTTACGGCCTCTAACTCTATGAGGACAAGCTTTACCGTGCTGAATATAGTCTTTACGTTCTGGGCACTGGCCGAATATTATGTACTTGAGTTTAGGGATCGTCCTATCATGATCGGGGACATCTTAGCCTTTGGGACGGCCATGTCGGTTGCCGGTACCTACAGATATGATATAACCGCCCAGATCGTCGGAGGTGTAGCCGCCATCTTGGGATGGACGGTGCTGATCTGGATATTCCCGGTAAAACTTACTTCTGTGAAGATCCGGATAGGCACGGCTGCCGGGGCTTTATTATCTTTGGTGCTGTTCATCATGGCGTTTTTTCAGTATGGCATAAAGGCTCTTGGAATAAACATAAATATGTGGAGTCCCGTAGGCTCTTATGCCGAGAATGGATATATGCTTTCTACCTTGAGGCTGATAGACTATATGTCGGTGGATGAGCCTGACGGATATTCATTGGATGCCGTTGAGGAGATAATAGCAGATACCAATGAGTGGGCAAAAGACCAAGATACGCCGATATGGGATACGAACAGCGATATAGTGCCGGAAAATATCATCTGTATCATGAACGAAAGCTTTTCGGATCTTAGGGTCATTGCGGA
>CAZQFD010000202.1:0-1766 GCA_964592535.1 uncultured Lachnospiraceae bacterium
TAGCTGAAGCCCTGAGACCCAGCCGCCTCAGACTGTCCCTTGGGCACAGCCTCTATGCCCGTCCTTATGACCTCAGATATATAAGCTCCGTGGTATATACCTACTCCCATCATACCCAGTATGAATTTGGAGATCCTGAAGCCCGTACCGCCTATGAGTATCGGCAGGCAGGAATAATAAAATACCACCTGCAGAGCCAGCGGAGTATTTTGGAAGAACTCTACATAGACTCTCGCTATGCCTCTCAGGACTTTTTGGTGAGAGGTAGACATGACCCCGAACAAAAGTCCCAATATGAGCGCGAGCGTAAGCCCGGCAAGAGCCGTCCTTAACGTCATCAAAAACCCCGGCACATAGTAGTCGGGAATCACATCTATAAGAGCCGCCCATCTTTTCGCGTCTAATACACCTTTTAACATATGTCTGCTTTCCGATAGATCGTGCCTCGGGCCTCGCCCCGTAAAGGGGCGGTGTTCGGTCCGTGCACTTTTTTTGATCAGTCTACACTTATATCATGAGCCAGAAGGAGCGCCTCTATCTCCCCATTATCCAGCATGGTCTGTATCTTATCAGCTATGAGATCCGCGAGCGCGGTCTTTTCCTTAGCCGAGCATACTCCGTAATCTTGGTAGCCGTATCTCACATCGAGGAACATATTGGAATCGTTCCTGTAACCCTCGAGTATGGCTCTGTCGACCGAGAACGCGTCGATCTGATCAGCGGCAAGCGCCTGAGCGAGCTCGGGATAGGTTGCGAACTCCTGGAACTCTACATCCACATCTATATCGTTCTCAGCGACATAATTCTCAAATTCCGCCTGAGATGTCGAGCTCTGAGCCACACCTATGATCTTGCCGTCCAGATCCTTTACAGACTCGATACCGGAATCCACATTTACCAATATACCTACCGCGTCGGTATAGTAAGCGGGCGAGAAGTTATAGGTCTCCTTCCTCTCATCTGTTATCGTGAAGGTAGCTATGACGCAGTCGAGCTCCCCGTTCTCTATGAGCGGCCCCCTAGTCTTAGCGTTTACAGCCTCAAACTCTACAAGGCCCTGCTCTTTTGCCTCGTCCGCGCTGACTCCGAATATCTCTCCCGCTATCTCGTAGGCCAAGTCGTCCTCAAAGCCTTCATATTCGCCCGTAGCCGTGTTCTGCAGCGAGAATTTAGGCACATCCGCCTTGACGCCTACCTTCAGCACGCCCCTCGCGATTATATCGTCCACGGAGCTATCAGACGCCGTGTCGGACGTATCCTCGGAAGCGTCATCTGAGGTGTCCGCGCTATCTGCCGCCGCCGTGGTATCGGACGCCGTGTCGGAAGAGCTCGAACAGGCCGCCAGCATGATCGCAGAAGCCACTGTCAAAAACATTGTAACAAATCTTTTCTTTTTCATAACATCCTCCTCTTTGAATATATGATCCCCTACATGATGTAAGGACGTTGCTAATAGATTATCTTACTGAGGAACTCTTTCGTCCTCTCGTTTTTAGGAACCATAAAGATCTGCTCCGGTGTCCCCTCTTCAATGATCTCGCCTCTGTGAAGGAAGACGACTCGATCCGCTACCTGTCTCGCAAATCCCATCTCGTGCGTGACCACCACCATGGTGATATTTTCACTGGCAAGCTCCACCATGACGTTCAATACCTCCTGCACCATCTCGGGATCGAGGGCCGACGTGGGCTCGTCAAACAGTATGAGCTTCTGCTTCGTGCAGAGCGCCCTGGCGATCGCTACTCTCTGCTGCTGTCCTCCCGAGA
>CAZQFD010000203.1:0-1748 GCA_964592535.1 uncultured Lachnospiraceae bacterium
ATAGTCCGCCGGTCGATAATCCCTCGAAAATATGATACAGGGCACATCGCGCTGCGCGATCTTTTCAAAGTTTTCTTTTGTGGAGGCCTCATCCATAAAGGTGTCCATATACTGCTGCTCCACATAACCCACGAGCTGTACCCGTGAGACATCGAAGTGGTCGAAATATCCGCAGAGCTGAAGCGCCGGTCTGTTTATATCATAAAAGGTGATGGCTCTTTTTGAAAGATCGATCTCCGGCGTCAGGTTCAAAAGCCCCATCCACTCCGCAAGCTTCCCTACATCCGTATTTCCCGTACTCATAAACTTCTCCTTGTATAAGCTTCGTCAAAACTCCCCTAGGAGCTTCACTTCGGGCTCAAGCGTCACACCGCTCTTTTCTTTTACTGTTTCCCGTACCTTTAGGATGAGGGCATAGATGTCCGAGGCTGTAGCCTTATCATGATTTATGATAAAGCCCGCGTGTTTTTCGCTCACCATGGCTCCGCCTATCTTATATCCCTTTAACCCAGCCTCCTCTATGAGCCTTCCGGCATAATCTCCCTCCGGACGCTTAAAGATAGATCCGGCGGAAGGGTATTCAAGAGGCTGTTTTTCGGCGCGCTTAGCGCTGAACCCCTCCATGTTTTTCACAATAGTATCTTTATCCCCCTTTTTCAGGACGATCTCCGCTCTTACAACTATATATCCGTCTTTTAGGAGGCTAGACGTCCTGTAGCCGAAGCTGAGTTCGTCCTTAGAAAGCTTTTTCTGCTTTCCGCTCTTATCTATCACGGAGACGCTTTCTACCACGTCGCCGATCTCCGAATCAAAGGCTCCCGCGTTCATGACGACCGCTCCCCCTAAGCAGCCCGGAATGCCTGAAAGCCCTTCAAAGCCTGCGGCTCCGAACTGAGCGGCATAGTGTCCTACGGAGGAGAGCAGACAACCCGCTCCGCAGTCTAAAAGGACGTCCTCCTCGCGCCCGTCATCAATGCCGATCATGATAAAGCTCGTGCCGTCATGGCGTCCGAGGTCTATCACCGTTCCCTCGTAGCCCTTATCCGAGACGAGAAGGTTCGAGCCGTTGCCGATAACGCGGTACGGCAGCTTATTCATATAAAAATATCTTATGACTCCCGCGGTCTCGATTTCATTCGCAGGTATTATATAATATCTCGCGGGGCCGCCCACCCTAAAGGTAGTGTGCTTTGACATAGGCTCGTTCTCAAGGAGCCTCCCGCGCTTTAATATCTTCTTTATGTTTGCCGTATTCATATAGGGATCATAACATATTTCCGAGGCTTTGGCCACGGATCTTACGCCCGCGGCGTATCTTCACCTTCAGGCTAGCCTAGGCCTCCGCCTCTTTTTATTTTTAGGTCTCGGCTTTTCGCTCTCCGTTTTTAGACTTTTTCGGTCTTGCCCGAAACTTATGAGCGTGTCACGGCCTCATAAGTTTGTCACAGTCTTATGAGCGTATCGCAGTATACGCAGCGGTACTCTTTCTTTTCCTCATCTACCGGCTCAAAGCATTGAGAAAGCTCCTGCTCCGTCGTCGTAATGCAGGCTCTGTTAGGGCAGACAGCCACGTCATAGAGCATCTTTCGGGGAGACTTTTTTTCGGGCTGTTTCGCAAAGCCCTGCCCAGGCCCTATCCCCAGAAGCTTCATTATGAGCGCCATCCTCATCTGCTTTCCGCAATAGGTCTGATAAAAATAGCAGGCCCTCTCGTCCTCATCCACCTTGATCGAGATCTCATTCACACG
>CAZQFD010000204.1:0-1744 GCA_964592535.1 uncultured Lachnospiraceae bacterium
ATCCCGCGATACAGCCCGAAAGCAGAAGGATCGGAAGATATACGAAAACATAGCCTCCCGCGATGAACGCCGCACATATCAGCAGTCCCACATTGTGCAGGACACCGCCCAGAAGGCTCACTCCCGTCACTCCGAAGGCTCCGCTCTTTTTTAGGAACAGCATACCGAGGAAGCTCAGCAAAAAGCCCGAAAGTGAGTACAATATCGAGAACATATTTCCAAACATGAAACCTGTAAGTATGATACGGAGGGCTGAGACCGTGAATGCCTCGCACGCGCCCCTCGTATAGATCAGGAACATCGTGACAATATTTGGCAGTCCGATCTTAGCTCCTGGTATGCCTAAGCTTATCGGAAGGATGGTCTCAATATACGAAAATATAAGAGACAGTGCTACCGCAGCTGCTGGTACCGCTATGTCTCCTTTGCGCCTCTTATGTTTCATGTCTTTCTTACCTTATATATCGCGCCGGCGGGCCGCTCCCGTTCAGCGTTTTAGTTCATGAACTTACCCATGAGATAGACTATCAGAGCGATGGCTCCCATGACTATAAAGAGCCCTACCATGCCCTGAAGCATCATAGTAAGCGCCGTTCCTATCGCTGTCATGCTTTATGCTCCTCCGATCGCATTATCTAAAAAATCCCAGCAAGATGCCGCCCGCCACGGCCGATGCTATCTGGCCTGAGACATTGGCGCCTATGGCGTGCATGAGCAGGTGGTTCGTAGGGTCTTCCTCAAGCCCCAGTTTCTGAACGACTCTGGCGGACATGGGGAAGGCTGAGATCCCCGCCGCGCCGATCATGGGATTTATCTTGTTTTTCGAGAACAGATTTATAAACTTCGCAAGCAGACAACCGCCTATAGTATCGAATACGAAGGCGAAAAGCCCCAGTACCATGATGAGTATGGTCTCTACCCTTACAAATTGATCCGCTCTCATGCTGAAGCTTATGGTGATACCGAGCAGTAGCGTGATCACGTTCGCGAGGGTGTTCTGCGCTGTGTCGGAGAGCGAGTCGAGCACTCCACATTCTCTTATCAGGTTGCCGAACATTATCATGCCGACAAGTGAGATGGAGTCAGGCGCAACGAAGCCCGCTATGAAGGTCACTATGATAGGGAAGGCTATCCTCGTGGACTTTGAGACGCTCCCGTTCTGATAGGGCATCCTGATGAGACGCTCCTTCTTCGTGGTGACCGCCTTTATGGCTATGGGTTGAATGATGGGCACCAGCGCCATATAGGAATAGGCCGCCACGGCTATGGGGCCGATATAATTGGAGTTGAGTACCTGTGATACCAATATAGATGTGGGGCCGTCCGCAGCTCCTATGACGCCTATCGAGGCCGCATCCTTCAGTTCAAATCCCAGCAGTACCGCGAATACGATCGTAAGGAAGATCCCGAACTGAGCAGCGGCTCCGAAGAGGAACATCTTTGGGTCTGAGAGCAGCGGGCCGAAGTCTATCATGGCTCCTATGCCTATGAATAAGAGCAGCGGAAAAGCCTCCGACGCCTCTATGCCCGATTCAAACAGCCACTGTATTATACCGTTGGTCTCTCCCGCTCCTTCCATCACCTGATCTATGGCGGCAGAGCCGGGTATGTTGACAAGGATGGCTCCGAAGCCCATAGGCAGCAGCAACGAAGGCTCGTAATTTTTCTTTATGGCAAGCCATATAAGCAATATACCTACTACATACATCACCAGCTGCTGGGGCGTGACGGACATTATGCCATC
>CAZQFD010000205.1:0-1735 GCA_964592535.1 uncultured Lachnospiraceae bacterium
ATCGACGAGACCATGCCTTGGATATTGGCGAAGGACGAGAGCAAGAAGGAACGTCTTAAGACCGTGCTCTATAACCTTACCGAGGGTATCACGATAGGTGCTTCGCTCCTCGCGAGCTTCATGCCGAGCACCTCGAAGAAGATACTTGAGGAGCTTAGTACCGAGAAACGCTCTTGGGACGACATGGATACCTTCGGACTCTATCCTAACGGCAACAAAGTGGCCGAAAAGCCTGCTATGCTCTTCGCGAGGAAAGACATCGATGAAGTGCTGGGCTTTGCCGAGTCCCTCGTCGAGAAGACCGAAAAGCCCGAGGCCGAGGAAGAGACAGCCGATGAGGTAGAAGAGAGAGCGATAAAGCATAAGCCCATCATCGAGTACGGAGACTTTGACAAGATGGAGCTTAGGATAGGCGAGATAATAGCCTGCGAGGAAGTGCCTGACTCGAGGAAGCTTCTTAAGGAGACTGTAAAGATAGGTTCAGAGGTACGCACTATACTCTCGGGCATAAAGAAGTGGTATAAGCCAGAGGATATGGTCGGAAAGAAGGTAGTAGTGATCTGCAACCTTGCCCCGAGGAAAATAGCGGGCTATGAGTCCAAGGGCATGCTGCTCTGCGCGATCTCCGAGGACGAGTCTAAGCTCTCGCTACTGATCCCCGAGAACTTTGAGGCTATAGAAGCGGGAGACGAGATAAGCTGAGATCTCCATCTCCTAAAGAGCGATGGCAAAGACGATCAAACTTAAGTTCAATAAACGCCGCCCGAGAGGGCTTTCAGGCAATCAGCTAAAAATGATTGCCTGTTTTCTTATGCTCTGCGACAGTGTGGGCTTCGTGCTCATCGAGAACGGAGTGCTCTACGGCTATGACCCCATATATTGGAACCTGGCACTGGCTACGGAACTTGGGAGACGCTGGTATATGGCAGCGAGAGTACTGCGTTTTTTCGGAAGGATGGCATTTCCGATATTCGCCTATATGGTGGCGGAGGGCTTCATACACACGGAAAACGAGAGAAGATATATCTTTAGGATGCTATTGCTTGCGATCGTCTCCGAGGCGCCGTTCGACCTCGCGACGGCGGGCGTGCTCTACTCGACGGATTATCAAAATGTCTGCTTCACCTATGCCCTTTCACTCATGGCGCTCTATATCATAAAAAAGCTTCGAAAGAGATGGATCATACTGAGGTTCCTTATGATAGCGATATTCGCGGCGCTCGCCTATTATCTAAGGAGCGATTACGGCCCCTTGGGAGTCGTGTTCATATGTTTTATGTACCTCCTTAGGCAGGACAGGGCGGCAAAGCTCGTGCTCGGCGCGCTGATAAGCGCGGTGGAGAGTCTGGTCTATTACTGCGTGTCGGCGCTCTCATTCATATTGATAAAGTTCTACAACGGAAAACGGGGCGATATGCCGCTCAAGTATTTCTTCTATATAATATACCCGGTGCACCTTTTGCTCTTTTACCTGCTAGTATATATCGCAAACAGATAAAGCGCCTAGGGGAGATAAAGGCCGGTCCTTTCAGGGTAGGGTCAAGAAAGAGGATAGAAATGATATTCGATACACACGCGCATTATGATGCGAAGGAATTTGATAATGATAGAGATGAGCTCATAAATTCTCTAAAGGACGGAGGCGTAGGCAAAGTCGTAAATGTAGGGGCGCGCATGGATGGCTCCCGTTGTAGCGTAGAGCTGGCGGAAAGATACGACCTCTTCTATGCCGCTG
>CAZQFD010000206.1:0-1727 GCA_964592535.1 uncultured Lachnospiraceae bacterium
GAGCTTGGAATAAAAAAGCAGTCTGAAATACTCGCCTGCATGGAGACAGACACGGCAGTCGAGTATTTGAAACAGCTGGACCGCACGGAACGACAGGCTCTCATAGAGCTCATGGACGACGAGACTAGAAAGGAGCTCGCACTCATAGGATCCTTTGACGAGGATCAGATCGGAAGCCGCATCACGACGAACTATATCCAGCTGAGCGCGGAGCTGGACGTATCTTCGGCCATGCAGGAGATACGCCTGCAGGCGGCGTAACATGACAATGTATCCACGATCTACGCTGTAGACAAAAAGGGTGCCTTTTACGGAGCCATAGATCTGAAGGACCTGATCATCGCGAGAGAAAAAGAACCGCTCACGAACATAATCAGGACTTCTTACCCGTATGTATACGGCACGGAGCAGACCGAGGACTGTATAGAGTGGTTAAAGGATTATGCTGAGGACTCTATACCCGTGCTGGACAATGACAACCGTCTCCTCGGTATCATCACTTCTCAGGACATCATGGAGCTGGTAGATGAAGCTTTCGGAGAAGACTATGCGAAATTGGCTGGACTGTCCGCAGAAGAGGATCTGGAGGAACCGATAAAACGAAGCATACAAAAAAGGCTTCCCTGGCTCGTGATCCTGCTGTTCCTCGGCATGGTCGTCTCGAGTGTGGTAGGTCTTTTTGAAGGAGTCGTTTCGGAGCTGACGATATTGGTAGCGTTCCAATCTCTGGTGCTTGATATGGCGGGAAACGTAGGTACGCAGTCGCTGGCGGTCACCATCAGGGTATTGACGGATGATGAGGTGAAGAGTCGTCAGAAGCTCAAACTCGTGCTGAAAGAGGTCAAGGTCGGCTTCCTGAACAGTATAGTGCTCGCGATAGCCTCCTTTATGGTCGTAGGCATATATATCTGTATAGCAAAGGGCTACGATCTGGAATTTGCGTTCATGGTATCGCTCTGCGTAGGTATCGCTCTGCTCATATCCATGACGCTCTCAAGCCTAGCGGGCACGATCATCCCGGTAGCCTTTAAAATGGTGAATATAGACCCTGCCGTGGCTTCGGGCCCGCTCATCACTACGATCAATGACCTTGTGGCGGCGGTATCCTACTACGGGCTTGCTTGGCTCTTCTTGATACATACCCTGCATTTATGATACGGTCGGGGCTGAGTTTCGTATCTGATAAAGAGGACTTGATAAGACGTTTATAGGTCGATGCTTATCGGAGGATCCTCGATGTAGATAAAGTTCAGATAAAGCGGTAGGGCAAAACGCTTTTGTAGAGATCTGCCGTAAATATCATATATAAGTCTAAGGCCCATAAGATAAAAAAATCAAGATACCCGCTGTAGACCTCATATATAAGGCTCACAGCGGGTATTTTTCTTAGACGGAGATAAAAGACTCGACCCAAGCCTTCAGGCTGTCTGAGGACTGTTTGCCGTTAAGCAGCTTGCCTTCTATGATAGTCGTATCTGCCGAGACTGACGACTTTAGGCCTTCTACGGTCTTTCCGAATCCGCTGCCGCCGGAGGTGGCGAACAGGACTATCTTCTTTCCGGAGAAGTCGTAGCTCTCAAGGAAGGTATTTATGATCGTCGGGGCCACATACCACCAGATGGGGAAGCCCAATAAGATCGTGTCATAGTCCGCTATCTTAGCGTCATGATCTGCGAGTTCAGGACTGCTGCTCTTATCATTCATCTCAAGAGTACTGCGTGACTTCT
>CAZQFD010000207.1:0-1591 GCA_964592535.1 uncultured Lachnospiraceae bacterium
GCTTTGATCTCGCCTTCCGCCTCATCGGATCCCTCGGTCTCGGCCTTACCACCTTCGGGCGTTTCTCCTTCGGCCTCTCCTATGGGACCTTTGACCGCGTCCTGCCCTTCGCAAGATCCTTCGGACTCTTTCGCCTCATCGTGGGGCTCCGTTTTTTCGCCTTCGGCCTTATCATCCTCTCTAGCCTTCTCGCCTTCGGGGTAGGTAGCTTTCGCCTTCCGGCTCTCTTCTTCGATCTCCATGTCCTTAGCTTCTTCTATATCCGAGATCTCCATATCTTTCACATCATTCATAAGCTCTACCTCTCATCTCTTTTTTCGGGCCGCCCCCTCTTATAAGTCTTATCGAGCTGCTCTATAAGATCCTGCATGGTGCCGAATACCTTTTCGTAGTCCATACGTTTGGGACCTATGACACCTATTATGCCTCGCATACCATCTCCCAGCTCATAGTTAGCCGTCACCAGCGAGCAATCATTGAGATCCTTTATCGGCCCTTCTCCGCCCAGATATACCTGCACCGCGTTCGAACCGTCATCAGGGCTGCTCTCATTTATCTTTGTGACCTCATCTACCAGTTCCTTGAGTCCTTCTTTCTCCTCGAAGGTGGATATGAGCCTGCTCGCCTTGTCCGCGTCCGATAGCTCCGGATACTTGAATATGTTCGTAGTTCCCGATGTGAATATCTCTCTGCTGTCTATATCCGTCTCTATCATATCCACGACAGCGTCGATTATGGCCTTAACTGTCTCGCCGTGTACACCCGCCTGCACCATGACAGAGGTGATCAACTTAGGCGACAGATCCTTGAGCGAAAGGCCGCTTATATAGTTATTTATCAATATCGAAAGGTCAATAGAAGTCTCCCGGTCTAACTCCTCATTTACGGAGATGACCTCATTCTTTATGATGTTCCCTTCCAATACCAATATGAGCAGCAGCTTATTAGGCGAAGGGGAGCTGAGCTGCAGGTACTTTATCCGGTTTTCGTTAAGGCTAGGGCCGCTTATCAGCGCGGCGTAATTAGTGTCTACCGCGAGCAGCTTTACGAGCTGTTTTAGAAGCATCTCCAGTTTATCCACTCTCTGCACCATAAACCGGGTGGCCTCGTTCACCTTGCGATCACTGTCCTGCATGATACTGTCCACATAAAACCGATACCCCCTATCTGAGGGTATCCTGCCCGCAGAAGTATGGGGCTGGACGATATAGCCCATCTCCTCAAGGTCGCTCATCTCATTACGGATAGTGGCTGAGCTTAGGTTAAGGCCGCTATACTTCGATATGGTCCTCGACCCTACGGGCTCGCCAGTCTCCAGATAATTCTTTATGATGGTCTTAAGTATGACGATCTTTCTGTTATCAAGCTCCATCACTATGCTCCTCTTGGTTTGTTAGCACTCCAACGTCTTGATTGCTAACATCGTTATGATATAATACCGCTTGTAAAATGTCAAGCGGTAGAATATAAACATTTTGTGAAATGCTGTCAATATCTAATCGAGCAGGAAATCGCTTAAGATCGTATTAGAGAGGTCAAGGCCTCGCTCCGTGAGCTTATAGCGGGAGCCCTCCTTCACCATGAGGCCGCT
>CAZQFD010000208.1:0-1538 GCA_964592535.1 uncultured Lachnospiraceae bacterium
ACGAGTGGAAACGGGATTCCTTCCTTCTCGACCTTTATCGTACTACTGGGGCCCTTCGTGGGGATCTCTCTCGGCTTTGACGCGATAAACAGTGAAAGGAACGGGGGCACATTGAACAGGCTCGTTTCCCAGCCCATATACAGAGACGCGGTCATAAACGGGAAATTCCTCGCGGGAGCCGTGATCGTGTCCATGATGGTCATCTCCATGGTGACCCTTACCGGAGCCGTGGGACTGATCGCTATAGGCATACCCCCGAGCCTCGATGAGGTGATAAGGATAGTCGCCTTTACGGTATTGACGATATTATACCTTTGTTTCTGGCTCGCGCTTTCGATACTGTTTTCGGTGACCTGCCGAAGCGCGGCGACCTCAGCTATGCTGAGCCTCGCCGTCTGGATCTTTTGCGCGATATTTATGAGCCTTGCGGCGAGCCTCATAGCAAATATGATATTCCCCATAGGTCAGCGTGCTACCGTAGGTACGATATTGAATAACTATGACGCGCAGCTCTTCATAAACAGGCTGTCTCCGTATTATCTGTATTCGGAGGCGGTGAGCACCGTCATGGACCCGTCCGTGAGGACGACCAATATCCTCCTGCCGCAGCAGCTTGATGGAGCCATAGTCGGTTATCTTTCGGCGGGGCAGAGCATACTGCTCGTCTGGCCGCACTTCGTGGCACTGACCGCCGAGACAGCCATAGCATTTGCGGTCTCTTATATCGCGTTCATGCGAAAGGAGATAAGGAGCAGATAGCCGACGATCTGTTATCTTATGCGGTCCTCGGCAGGGGCTCTAAGCCGCGCCGGGTTCAGCAGGGTCTTAGGCTTCGGCCTGAGACCGCATACTACATCTCTTCATTGTTTTCACTTCGAAGCGGGCCCTATAGGCTCGCTTTGAAGTGTCTACGGATTTTTTATTTAATGCAAAGCTCTTAAAGTTGTGCTACAATTACTAAAAATGAGGTCTCGGCGGGCATCGGAGGGTCGAAGACCTTTAGCCGCGGACATTTTACCCGGTATAAGACTTTTGTAAGATGAAGGACGGAGCGGATACATGGATCCTATTGAAAGGCTGTCGGAGCTTTCGGAACGTTATCCTAAGCTTGACTGCGTGAAGGATGAGATAGCTGAGGCCTATCTTGTCATAAAAAAATGTTATGACGGCGGAGGCAAGCTTCTCATCGCGGGGAACGGCGGATCTTGTGCGGATGCTCAGCATATAGTCGGAGAGCTTATGAAGGGTTTTTGCAAGATGAGGCCGATACCCACGGGGCATAAAGAGGTCATAGCGTCCTTCGGCGATGTCTATAAGGATCTCGCCTCGAAACTTCAGGTCGGGCTTCCCGCGATAGCGCTGACGGAACATCAGGCTCTCAATACCGCCTACGCGAACGACATGGAACCGGATTATGCCATAGCTCAGCAGGCCTACGGATACGGTAGAGAAGGCGATGTATTGCTCCTCATATCTACTTCAGGCAACAGTAAAGACCTTATATATGCCGTTCCCGCTGCGAGGGCGCGAGGCATGAG